>NZ_JAUBRM010000010.1:0-114716 GCF_036701905.1 Microcoleus sp. MON2_D5 | reverse complement strand
GGCAGGTTTTTTTTCATAATTGCTATATTCTACTTTCCAGGATCACACTTGTCAATACCCACCACCTGAATCCTTACTTTCGGACGTTGATTAGAGCAGCGGGTCACAATAGTTTTATTACTGGTTCCCAGCCCAAGCCTGGGAACCAGTTATTGTTGAGGGCGACGCACCCTACTCACTTACTCTTTTTCAAAATTTGTCCCTTGTCATCAATTGTCAAACCGCTATTGGGAAAATCGCTCTTTGTCAAACGGTCAATTAACCCCACAGTCCTAAAATTGTTATCAACAGCCGGCACACCTCGCCCGTCAAGTTGGATGGGGATAATCTTACCAGAAACAAAATCCCCTTGCGGAGTCATTTTCACATCCAAAATTAGAGATTTACCGAGTGCTCCTGCTGAGGACAAAGTGCGATAACCCAAAAAATTGCCCAGCGAATAAGCAACCAATTTCCCTTTATAAAGTTCCATAGCTCTGGGAACGTGCGGGCCATGTCCCAAAATCAAATCTGCTCCCGCATCAATCATCGTCCGCGAAAACAAAACCATATTTCCCCGGTTTTCTCCGTAAAAGAACTCAGTTTTATTTCTCACATTCAGAGCTCCCGTTCCTTCAGAGCCAGCATGAACTGATATCACTACAATATCAGCTTTTTCCTTAGCTTTTTTGACAACTTCGGCTCCTGCTTTCAGTTCCAGCAAAGAATTGTGAACGTCGCCGTAGTTGCTGAAACCGATAAATGCAAAATTCACACCCTTGACATTTTTATAAACAATTTGATCTCTTTTGCCAACAGCCTTCATGCCATTGCTGTCGATGTTTTTAATCGTGTCATTAAATCCCTGCTCGTGAAAATCGTAAGAGTGATTGTTGGCAATACTCAAAATATCAAAACCAACATCTTTGAAGATTTTGGCATAACTCGGAGGCGTCCGAAAGGCAATCAGCATTCGTCCGCCGCCTGCTTTGGAACTGTAAGGATAATCGGTCATCGTGCTTTCAAAATTGCCAAACAGAATATCAGCTCCTTTGAGGTACGGTTTTACCGACTCTAATAACATCTCTTTTTTTGCCGGCAGTTTGTTGTAGGGATAATTTGTACCGGGAACCATGTCGCCAACTGCTTTGATGCTGACAGTTGCGGGCACAGTGGCAGGTTTTTTGGCAGCCGGGGAGGGCGATTTTGGATCTGGAAGGGGTTTGGCTGCGGCTGCTGGTGCTGGTGTCGAGATCACTTCTTGTACCGCAGGCTTGGACGTTAGAGGGTTATTAGTAGCGGTGGTTGAGGATTTGTAAAGTTGAGAAGCCAGCACAAAGCCGGATATCGGCACGAGAATTAGACTCAGAGCACCGAGTGACAGCCCAGATTTTTTAGTTTTAGTGCGGGCTAACTCTGGCTGGGGTGATTGCTTTTGCTGCCCTTGGTTTGTGGGTTTTGGGGTGGGGATTTTAGGGGGTTGGGGCGGAGATTTTTCTGGTGTTGGAGGGGGCGCAGTTGTGACATTTTGAGGTTCTTCTAGCTTGGGCAAAGTTACAGGAATGGGAGAAGCGGGTAGACTCGCGGCTACTGCTACACTCGCAGCTACTGCGGCATTCACGGCAACTAATGGACTCACGGGTTCGGAAGTCAAGCGTTTTTTTAATTCTACCGTCTGAGTCCAAGCGGGTAATTGCTGGCCGCCCTGCCGCCCGTAAACTGTCACTGAGTAAAGGTTATTTGGTTGCAGCCGCTGCAACCCTTTGACTGCGACTCGGAGACAGGCTTCTTCTGCGGGCAATTGTTCTGCTTCCAGCAGCAGGTGCAGGGTGTCATTTTCCCGGCTGGCTTTAGCCGTGACGCCGAAGCTTTGGAGTGCTTGGCCGATCAGAAATGCGATCGCCCTAGCATCGCCTTCTTTTGCTAAATTTAAAATATCTTGTTGGCTCACAAACGCCTCTACTCTCACACTAGAAATTTAGCTCGATCTTATATCAAATTTGGCGGCACAGCATTAAATACCGATTGATTTAACTTAAATAAGTGGGTAGAAATAAACAAAACGTTGGCATAGGACGCCTGCGTGAAAGGGTCTACTCGCTGTCACTATAGCTCCTAACTAAATCCGACCCTACTTTTACAAGATAGTATGATTTTTGGCGCTGGCTAGCTGAATACAATATTTCCTAACGGTTATCTTAGCCGATCGCCCAAACACTTCTATCCGGCATAATTGCCCCCTTCAAATTAACATCTGTCAAATCAGCGCTCTCTTTCTTACAGCATTTTTGGTAAATAAAACTGGTTTACGATCTCCAGAGTGCGTCCTTGAATGTACTGAAAATATGCGGTTTAGTAGCGAAGAATTAACGAAAAAACCAGGTTTCTCGTTTCCAGTGCCAATCCCCCTGTCCCACTTCCGCCCAAATTCAGACAAAAACGATCGACCCGCAGGCTCGGAAGCTTGTTAAACTCTTGGTCATACCACGCTATTAGTGAGAAATCGACGGCGAGCCACAATCGTCTGCTAGTGCCCCCGCAGTGCTGCGCTGCGGGGCCTGCACTGCACACTGCACGTAGGTGAGATTAGCTGCAATCAACTTTCGGGATGCCGCGGCTAAAGTCGCGGCCGCCGATGTAGTTGTTCGTTTTAAACTAATTAAACTAATGATTTAAAGGAGTTGCACGTCAATGACACAATTGTGGTTATGAGAGCTGGCTCGGTGCCCTCTCAAACCAGGGTTTTTCGTTAGTCTGGTGCTATTAGTGAGTTAGTTAAGTCCATAGCAGCTAGGATCGAGCTAACTCAAGGTTAAACTAAAGCTCGTCATGCGGCGTTGCCTCTCAAAACCCGGATTGAGTCTTATGGCGCATTACCGCTCCTCTGTATGTTTGTTCACCTGCATTGCCTGTCTGGGCGCTGCGTTCAGTCCAAGTGCGGACGGAAAGCACCAGGCTCTCAATGCTTCCTACCGGGCTGTTTCCCCAGAAATTGCTCAGGCGAACTCTCCCCCGGGCGATCGCCAGGATTCCAAGCCTTCAAAACTGTCTCCAGCGCCCGATAAAAACAAATCTCAGCCGTCCAAAACGTCCAAATCTAATTCTAAGATCCCGAAATCAGTATCCAATTTGATCGTCATTTTGTCTCGTCAGCGGGGGTTCTTAATGTTGGGTTTGGCAGCAGTTGTCGTCACGGCAGCGGCAGTATTTATCATGCTCAAATTAGTTAGCAGTGACGAGTCAAATTATTCTAAGCGAAGACGGGGAAGATTTGAGCGCCACAACCAAAGAAACTCTCAATTTACTAATTCCGATTCTCCTACAAACTCGCACGCAATTACACAGCAAGAGGCTTCTTTTGGGCTATCAAAACCGCTGTCAGCCTTGCCCTACCCTTTGGATTTGCCAAAAGACAACAGTCTCGACAGCAGCGATCGGCCTTTTATCCTGGAATCCGGGGCATCAGAATCCGACGATGCAGCATTCGAGGGCGATGGAATTAATTCCGACACCTCGCCCTTGGAACATCACAGCAATGGGTACAGCAACACAGGTTTCAACATTCCCGAAACAACTAATCAAGGCGATTCCCTAGCGAGTCCCAAGAAAGATATTGCCCTTCCCGAAACGGATGGTAGACCTAAAGTTGATATTATTGAAGCACTGATTGAAGATTTGCAGCACCTAAATCCGGCAAAGAGGGGCAAAGCAATTTGGGAACTCGGCCAGCGGGGAGATTCCAGAGCAGTTGAGCCGTTGCTCGATTTGCTAGCAAATTCCGACTCCAAGCAGTACAGTTTAATTTTGGCAAGTCTCTCGGAAATTGGCATTCGCACGCTCAAACCCATGAATAATGCGTGGTCAATTTCGCTGCAGAATGAAAATCCCGAAGTGCGTAAAAATGCAATTCGCGACTTGACGCGGATTTACGAATTGGTGAATCAAATCAGTTACTTGTTGCACCGTGCGACGGACGATCCAGATCCCGAAGTTCAGGAAGTTGCTCGCTGGGCAATCAATCAGTTGAATCGCCTCCGTCCGCGTTCTGGGAGGGATTAATAAATGTAGCAATTTTAAAATTATTTTAAAATTGAGATTTGAGATGGGAGAATTTATAATTTAGATTATGT
Organism: Microcoleus sp. MON2_D5; assembly: GCF_036701905.1. Classification (NCBI taxonomy): domain Bacteria; kingdom Bacillati; phylum Cyanobacteriota; class Cyanophyceae; order Oscillatoriales; family Microcoleaceae; genus Microcoleus; species Microcoleus sp. MON2_D5. The sequence continues at coordinate 110,607 of NZ_JAUBRM010000010.1, read as the reverse complement.
TAAAATTAGTGAATGCTGACTAATGATTAAGGATTAATGACTAATAACCCTTTAAAACTATTGTTCCTGTCAACTTCTGTCGGTCAACTAGGTTCGGGGTTGGGTGGCGGTGTCGAACTTACAGTCCTTAACATTGCTAAAGAATTGCAGAGTCGCGGTCATAAAATAGCAGTTGTAGCGCCGATAGGTTCAGTCTTAGAATCAATTCCAGTAATCGAAATAACGGGCGATTTGCAAGTAACCGCCCAAACACAAGATTACAACGATCCTATTGTGATGCCCGCAGATTCTGTGCTGGCGAATATGTGGGAATATGCTCGCCAAGTTCAGGATGAATGGGATGTCATTGTTAACTTTGCCTACGATTGGCTGCCGTTTTATTTGACACCATTTTTTAGGACTCCGATCGCACATTTGATCAGCATGGGCTCCCTTTCCGCAGCCCTCGATCGCATTGCCGGACAAACCGCCCTCCAGTTTCCTGGTACGATCGGAGTTCACACCGCTTCTCAAGCCAAAACATTCGCCTTTGCCGATGAATGTCAGTTGTTGGGAAATGGCATAGATTTATCCCTGTACGAATTTTGCAACAAACCGCAGTCTAAATTAGCTTGGCTAGGCCGCATCGCCCCGGAGAAAGGCTTAGAAGATGCAGTAGCAGCAGCGAAAATTACAGGCATTCCCCTAAAAATTATGGGCAAAATGCAAGATGAGGATTATTGGCAAAAAATTTGTGCAGATTACCCGGATGCTCCGGTAGAATATTTAGGGTTTCTGACAACAACCCAAATGCAAGAGCAAGTCCGTCAGTGCCAAGCATTGTTGATGACACCACGTTGGGTGGAAGCTTTCGGAAATGTCGCGATCGAGGCTTTAGCGTGCGGTGTGCCCGTGATTGCTTACGAGCGCGGGGGGCCGGCAGAAATTGTTAGAGACGGACTGACGGGCTTTTTAGTGGAGCCTGATAGTGTAAATGGCTTGGTAGGTGCGATCGCCCACTTAGACCAAATTGACCGCAGCGCTTGCAGGCGACAAGCAGAGGTAGAATATTCTTTAGCAGCTTTGGGCGATCGTTGTGAACACTGGTTCAAATCTATCACTGCTAGTAGGGTGTGTAAGTAATAATACTGGCCAAATTTTACCAATATTCCCTGACGGACGCACCTTACAAGTTTATTGAACAGCAATTCAAATCTATTCTAAAATTGAGTTAAATTAACTCTTAAGCGACTACACAAAAAAACAAAAAAAAACCATGGCAACCGAACGTTTAGTGCTTTTATCCAGTAGAGAAATCGAAAAAATGCGCCAAGCAGGCCGTTTAGCGGCCGAACTTCTGCTACATCTCGAACCGATGGTTAAACCGGGAGTAAGCACTTTAGAAATTAACGATGAAGCCGAACGCTGGACTTTGGCACACGGAGCAAAAAGCGCTCCGCTAGGCTATAAAGGATTTCCAAAATCTCTGTGTGCTAGCGTCAATGAAGTAGTCTGTCACGGCATCCCCAATGCGAAACAAATTCTGAAAGAAGGTGACATTGTTAATATTGATGTAACACCTTTAGTTGATGGTTATCATGGCGATACTTCCAAAACTTTTTTTGTGGGAAAACCTTCACCTGTAGCGAAAAAGTTAGTTGAAGTAACCGAGGAATGTTTAAGAAGAGGTATTGCGGAAGTCAAACCGGGTGCTCGTACCGGCGACATCGGTGCAGCGATTCAAGAATATGCTGAAGCACAGGGCTTTTCGGTAGTGCGAAATTTTGCGGGACACGGGATTCACCGAGTCTTTCACACTGAACCGGAAATTCTGCACTACGGCAAACGGGGCACAGGAAAAAAGCTCAGACAAGGCATGGTTTTTACGATAGAGCCGATGATTAATGAGGGTACTTGGGAAGTGGAAATTCTCGCCGATGGTTGGACATCTATCACCAAGGATGGAAAGCTTTCGGCTCAATTCGAGCACACTCTGGCTGTGACTGATTCTGGGGTGGAAATTCTGACTTTACCGTAGTAATGATTAACAAACAATCTGAAAAACTCACTCCTAAATCAATAATCAACCATATCCCCTAGGGGCGGGTTTCACCGACAATATCTAACGATTATCAACAATCTAGATCGACCCGCCCCGCCACAACCGATAAGCTACATCAACCTGAAAATTGCATCGAATCCGAAAATGTAGGTTTGTATTTATGGATGGGTGGGGGCGGGTTGTCGAGATTGTCTGTTTCAGTCAGAAATGGTCTGTAAAACGCGCCCCTACAGAATTAGGCTCGATTCACCAAACACGATATAACTAATAACTAATAACTAATAACTAATGACTGACATACAATTTCTGCAACCAGGAGATTTGCTCAAAGTAATTGCCCCTAGTGGCACTTTGCGAGAATCAACTAACTTTGAAAAGGGTGTAGAAATTTGGAAATCCCGCGGCTATCGAATTGAATTAACACCGGGTTTTGACGATCGCTGGGGCTATTTGGCCGGTTCCGACGAAAACCGCGTCCGACAGTTGGCAGATGCCCTTAATGACCCGGATTGTCGCGGTATTCTCTGTGTTCGAGGCGGTTTCGGCAGCACTCGACTTTTGGAAAAAGGAAATGTGGGAAAGGCGGAAAATTCCCAATTTCCAACTCCCGATTCCCATTCGCCGAAATGGTTAATCGGCTTTTCAGATATTACTGCTTTGCTGTGGAATCAGGCTAAATTGGGTGTTTGGGGTGTTCACGGGCCGATGCTGACAACTTTGGCTGCTGAACCGGATTGGTCTGTCGATCGACTTTTTGACTGCATAGAAGGTCGTCCCTTACAATCTTTGCAAGGTAAAGGATGGGGCAGCTCAAAAGCCACCGGGCGGCTGTTTCCTGCGAATCTGACGGTCGCTTCTCATTTGCTCGGAACCCCGTATCAACCGGATTTGACCGGGGTTATTCTCGCATTTGAGGATGTTTCCGAGGCTCCTTACAGGGTCGATCGAATGCTGACTCACTGGCGGATGGCGGGGGCTTTCGCTGGGGTGCGAGGCATTGCTTTGGGACGTTTCAGCCACTGCGAGATTGACCCGAGTATTCCCAGTTTTAGCATTGAAGAAGTTTTGCGCGATCGGCTGGGGGACTTGAATATTCCCATTGTCTCGGATTTGCCCTTCGGGCACGAGGGGGTTAACGCTGCTTTACCTATGGGAATCATGGCTTGTCTCGACGCTGAATCGGGATTGCTGATTTGCGGCGATAAATCGCAACTTTAGATTACAGATCAACGTCTATAACTTTAACTTGAGATTTTCCACCAGCTAAATAGCGGGGTTGGGTGAGGTTGACACGGTTGGCAGAAATTACATTTAAAATGGATTGTGTATGCAAATGTCGGCGCCAAGAAAGCAAAAAGATTTTAAATTTTTCCAGAGGTTGATATGAGAACGCACAACTTGTTAAACAGTATTGCGGCCACTGTGCTAGTTGCAGGATTGGCACTCACTGGCATTTCGTCTAGTGCAGTTGGCGAACAGATAGGGAATAACGATCGCATAGATGGAGTAATTCGCCGCACTTCCCCGATTTACCGTTTCCGAAATATGTGGGTTCCGGGTTCTCCGACGGAAGAATTGCGCGGCCAAGAATATACATTCAGCGCTCGGGAAGGCGATAACATTGAAGTGTTTTTAGACACAGATACAAGGAGCGGTTTTGCTCCCGTCATGGTGCTGTTTTACGGGAACAACAAACAAGTCGCTTTTACCCAAGAGCGTTCTTTTAATTATCAAATTCCCCGTAGCGGCGATTATAAACTGTTAGTGTTAGCAAAAGATGCTGCCAGAGGCGGTAGCTACACGCTGGAAGTTGCGGGAATTGATGGGGGCGGCAGACAATCTCGCAATTCGCGGGACGATTGGTACACGAGGCGAGATGACGGTCGATATGACGGTCAATATGACAGAGCACAGCTTCTGCAAGATGATTTTGGCTTGCGGTCTGTTGATTGTCGCGAGAGACGTTCTATGGTGAGAGTCAGGTTTGACGATGCTAATCAAGACTCGACTTACTGCGCTGTCCCGACTAGAAACTTTCCGGCGGGAGATTATTATTACAATTCGCGGACTAGAGATTTAGACTCGGCGAGGCGGAATGATAGTAGATTCGATGCGGGCCGAGATCAATGTCGGGTAGTGGTGGGCGGAGTCTGCGTGACGAGGTAAGTAGGTCAAACTGTAGCGCGGAATCAGAAACCGGGTTTCTACGAAGAAACCCGGTTTCTGAGCCTATACACAGGACTTATACACTCCTTTATATACGAGTCGATGTCTGGCTATCGCCTCACTTTCTTTGGCAGTGACAAAATACACATTTGTACACACAACGATTTTGTCAAAAAGGACGATCGCACAGTGGTAAGCTACCAAAGGCATTGAAATATCTAAGGTAGAGAAAAGTTAAAATGTCGGCATTAAATGAAGTTCCCTTGTTGTTGCGGGCAGCCCGCGGCGAAACCCTAGACCGCCCGCCCGTGTGGATGATGCGTCAAGCCGGCCGCTACATGAAGGCTTATCGAGATTTGCGAGAAAAGTATCCCTCGTTTCGCGAACGTTCCGAAATTCCCGAAGTTGCGATCGAAGTTTCCCTTCAGCCGTGGCGCGCGTTTCAACCAGACGGCGTAATTCTGTTTTCCGATATTGTCACCCCCATGCCGGGTTTGGGCATCGACATGGACATCGCCGAAGGTAAAGGCCCGATTATCCACGCACCCATCCGCACTCAGCAGCAAATCGACAACCTGCAACCGCTGAACCCGGAAGAAAGCTTGCCGTTTATCAAAACAATCCTGAAATCCCTGCGCGAGGAAGTCGGCAACAAATCCACCGTGCTCGGTTTTGTGGGCGCGCCGTGGACGCTGGCGGCCTATGCCGTTGAGGGCAAAGGTTCTAAAGATTATGCCATCATCAAAAACATGGCATTTTCCGATCCAACTTTACTGCATCAGTTGCTGTCGAAATTCGCCGATGCGATCGCCGTTTACGTGCGCTATCAAATCGACTGTGGCGCGCAAGTAGTGCAAATGTTCGACTCCTGGGCCGGCCAACTCTCCCCGCAGGACTACGACACCTTCGCTCTACCTTACCAGAAACAAGTATTCGAGCAAGTCAAAAAAACCCATCCCGACACACCGCTAATTCTGTTAGTCACTGGAAGTGCCGGCATCCTCGAACGTATGGCAACATCCGGCGCGGATATCGTCAGCGTCGATTGGACGGTTGACATGGCCGACGCGCGCCGACGTTTGGGCCCGAATATGAACGTTCAAGGAAATCTCGATCCGGGCGTGTTGTTTGGTTCTCAACCGTTTATTCGCGATCGAATTCTTGATACAATTCGCAAAGCCGGTCCTCGCGGACACATCCTCAATTTGGGACACGGTGTCTTACCGGGAACTCCCGAAGATAACGTGCGTTTCTTCTTTGAAACCGCAAAACAAGCCGACAAATTGCTTGCAGTTGCTGCTTAATTTGATTTCGATTGTAGAATCCGATCAAATCCGGTTAATTGCACCTGATACTTGTAGGGAGACGGCATTGCCGTCTCCCTACCGTGGAAAAAGATTATATAATCGGAGCGAATCCGGTTAATTGCACCTGATAGTTGTAGGACACTCCAAGAGCCCATTAGTGTCAACTTAACGTAAAACCGACCGTATCTCTTGTTTGTATCAAAGTCTAGATCCCCCCTAACCCCCCTTAATAAGGCGGGGACCTGAAGCACTCAAAGTCCCCCTTCTTAAGGGGGATTTAGGGGGATCGGGACTCGAATAAAAGCGGTATTCCTCATGGACTGTAGGCTTAAGTGGACACTCATAGGCTATGCCGTGTCCCTACCGTTGAAAAAGCGTCAAATCCTCCCTCTTCCCCTGCGGCAAAATGAACTCCAAAAAAATTTTTGTGACGGGTGCAAGTGGCTGTATCGGTCACTACATGGCCGAAACTTTGATTCAAGAGACAAACCACGAACTTTACCTCTTAGTTCGCAACCCCGAAAAATTAAAATTTGATTGGAAAGCCCGCCCCGGCATCCATATATTACAAGGCGATATGCGAGATATCGATCGACACGCCGAACTTCTGCAAACAATTAATGTCGCAATTTTAGCTGCCACTGCTTGGGGAGGAACTCAAGAAGTGTTGGACGTTAACGTAACCAAAACTCTGCGCCTAATTCAACTACTTTCGCCACAGACTTGCCAGCAAGTAATTTATTTTTCAACGGCCAGCATTCTCGGTAGAGACAACAATTTGCTCAAAGAAGCCGGGGAACTGGGGACAGATTATATTAGCTCAAAGTACAAGTGTATGGTGCATTTGTCAGCCTTGACAAATGTGCCTCCGATTACTGCACTTTACCCGACATTAGTATTGGGAGGAGACGCAGAAAAACCCGTCTCTCACTTGTCATCTGGCTTGCCACTTGTCGCAAAATGGATTGGTTTGATTCGCTGGTTTAAGGCAGATGGCAGTTTTCACTTCATCCACGGCGCAGATATTGCTAAAGTAGTTAATTATTTAGTTGAACATCCGCCGGCTTCCGAGGAACCGCGACATTTTGTGCTAGGAAATCCGGCGATTACAGCTAACGAAGTGGTAGAACAAGCTTGCCAGTATTTGAATAAAAATATATTTTTTCGGATTACTCTGTCACCTTGGCTGGCCGATTTCTTTATTTGGCTGTTCCGAATTCAGGTGGCTGCTTGGGATAGATTTTGCATCACCTACCGCCATTTTACCTATCAAAATCTTGTGAATCCCGAAAGCATAGGAATGCCGAGTTACTGCGGCACAGTGGCCGATATGTTAAAAACTAGCGGGATTCCGGGCAAAGATTCAAATTAGGTGAGAAGGAAGAGGGAAGAAGGAAGAGGGAAGAAGGAATGTGCACCAAACGAGTAATCTAGGGTGATCCGTGCACACCAAACGACTAATTTACTGTTTCCAGTTCTTTTTTGCCTTAATCCTATGCTTTTTAAATGCGATTATCGTCAATTAAGGGTCAAATACGATAAGATATCAGCATTTGCAAACTTTAACAGGGAACTGCAAGCTAAAAATTGCGCTCATTGTGTGTGGCTTAGGGGGTGTCACCCCTCGCCAGATATTCGATCGAGTGCAAGATCGTAATTTTAGCCTTAACATTAAGTCTTGAGAGTCGATCGAACTCTCAAACACGCCAGCCCGATCGCAAGTTGTTTACTGATGTGAGGTTTAACATATAATGCGAGTTCTTCTAGTTTACCCGCTGTTTCCGAAAACATTTTGGTCTTACGAGAAAATTTTAGAATTAGTCGATCGTAAAGTTCTGCTGCCACCGCTGGGTTTGGTAACGGTAGCAGCTATTTTACCCCAAGAATGGGAATTTAAGTTAGTCGATCGCAACATCAGACAAATCACCGAAGCAGAATGGGAATGGGCAGAGCTCGTTATTCTGTCCGCAATGATTGTCCAAAAAGAAGATTTGCTAGACATCATTCGCGAAGCAAAACGGCGCGGTAAATCCGTAGCTTGCGGCGGCCCCTACCCGACTTCCGTACCCGAAGAACCTCAAGCAGCGGGCATAGATTACCTGATTCTCGACGAAGGCGAAATCACCTTGCCGATGTTCGTCGAAGCAATAGCGCGCGGCGAAAAAAGCGGAATTTATCGATCGGACGGCGTAAAACCCGATGTTACCACAACCCCAATCCCCCGCTTCGATTTGCTGGAATTAGACGCCTACGATTCGATGTCGATTCAATTTTCCCGAGGTTGTCCCTTCCAGTGCGAATTCTGCGACATCATCGTCCTCTACGGCCGCAAACCCCGCACCAAAAACCCCCAACAATTGATAGCAGAATTAGACTATCTCTACAACTTGGGCTGGCGGCGCGGCGTGTTCATGGTAGACGACAATTTTATCGGCAACAAACGCAGCGTCAAACTGTTGCTAAAAGACTTACAAGTCTGGCAAGAAGAACACAAATTCCCGTTTACTTTCAACACAGAAGCATCCATCGATTTAGCCCAAGACCAAGAATTGATGGATATGATGGTAGCGTGCAATTTTAATGCAGTATTTCTAGGGATTGAAACTCCCGACGAAGAAAGCCTGCAAATGACGAAAAAATTCCAAAATACCCGCAATTCCCTGATCGAATCCGTAGAGTTAATTGCCAAATCCGGTTTGCGAGTAATGGCCGGATTTATCATCGGATTTGACGGCGAAAAACCCGGTGCCGGTCAGCGGATTGTCCAGTTTGCCGAAGCAGCCGCCATTCCGAGCACAACCTTTGGAATGCTGCAAGCTTTGCCGCACACTGCATTGTCTCACAGACTAGCAAAAGAAGGGCGGTTGCGCGACAAATCTGGCAACCTCAACCAGACTACTTTGATGAACTTTATCCCGACGCGGCCTCTCGAAGATATTGCCCGCGAATATGTCGAGGCATTCTGCGAAGTGTACGATGCTGAGAAATATTTAGACCGGACTTATCGCCATTTCTTAATGTTGGGTGCACCTACAGCAAATATACCTGCAAGAATTCCCAGTTGGATCGATTTGCGAGCACTGCTAACTGTGGTTTGGCGGCAGGGAGTCAAGCGCAAAACTCGCTGGAAGTTTTGGCATCATTTGTTTAGCATTCTCAAGCGCAATCCTGCGGTTTGGGATCATTATTTAACAGTGTGTGCTCACAACGAGCATTTCCTGGAATACCGCCAGATTGTGCGGGATGAAATCGAAGCTCAATTGGCCGAGTTTTTGGCTAATGAGTCTCAAACTGTATATCAAGAACCTGTTGCTGTTGAGGAAAAGCAAGTACAAGCTGTTTAGGGTTGGAGAATTCAACCGCAGATGAACGCAGACAAACGCAGATGAATGTAAGATTCTCTGCGTTTATTTTGTTGATTTAATCTGGTTTCCAGTCAGAGGGTGGAAATCTCATATCCGGTGGCTGTGTCGCCTGTTGAGAGCAGCCTGAGAGAGCATCCCGATATCCCTTCGGAGTCTATAACTGAACAGGTAATATACTACTATTGGCGGCAGCAGTTATTTCGGCAGATAGAGGCGCGATCGCCCGCAGTTATGAAAATCTAATTACAAGATAAAAAATATCAAAATAGCGATCGCCCTCAACCCGCCATGCTAGGAACCAATCAACTCAGAACAGCCGCTCTCTTAGGACTTCTAAGCGGCCTTCTCGTTTTAGGAAGTTATTATTTAATCGGCAACGAGCAAGGACTTTACATCGGTTTAGCGCTAGCCGCCTTCTCAAGTTTTAGCTCTTGGTACTATTCCGACACCGCCGCGTTAATGGCTTACCGCGCTCAGCCGATCGCCCGCAGCGAAGCACCAGAAATCTACGATATGGTAGCATCGCTGAGCGAAAAAGCCCAAATTCCGGTGCCGAAAATATTTCTAGTTCCCACTCAATCTCCCAACGCATTCGCAACAGGAAGAGACCCGGAACACGCGACAATAGCAGTTACTGAAGGCATCATCAAGCTGCTTTCCCGCGAAGAATTGGAAGGGGTTTTAGCGCACGAACTTACCCACATCCGCAACCGCGATACCCTCACTCAAGCAGTTGCAGGAACAATTGCCGGCGCGATTACATTTGTCGGGCGAATTCTGACTTTTGGAGCGCTTTACGGCCCGGTAACGCGGGACAGCAGACAAGGCGCGAATCCGTTTGGTTTGCTGTTTTTAATCATTTTAGCACCGCTATCAGCAACCGTAATTCAATTGGCGATTTCTCGAACGAGGGAATTTGCAGCAGACAGCGGTGCGGTAGAAATTACCAATAACCCGATCGGCTTAGCAAACGCGCTGCAGAAATTGGAGAAACTGGGTCATGAAATTCCCATGCACGGCAATCCTGCGATGTCGCCGCTGCTGATTGTGAATCCTTTTTCGACTAAAGGTTTGCAGTCACTTTTCCGCACTCACCCGCCGACAGAGGATCGCATTCAACGCCTTTTGGAAATCGCGCAGCAGCAGCAGCAAGGTACTCCAGTTATGGCCTACGTGCCCGGAATTTAATCGGTCGAAAATGCAGCAACAATATTTAGAAACCCGGTTGTTTGAAGCAGCCGGGTTTCTGTGTGTTTATAACGATCGCTGTATGGAGCGATTAATTAGATAGGTAGGGGCGATCGCTATTTCCGTAAACATCGCAGTGTTTGGTATTTACTGTGAGAGGTGATGCCTGCATTGAAAGGATTTACCCCACGCTCAGCAATTCATCAAGCTTGTTCTTTAAGTCCGGTGATGCTAGTAGTGGTCTATAAACTTCACCTTCATAGGGCTTCCAAACATATCCAAGACTGAACGATCGAAAAACCGAAGATGCTCCCGTTGCTTGCCAAACAGCTTCAGCTAAAACCAATCCCGGAAAAACCAAGGCAGGCTCTTCAATCAATTCGCTGTAGGTTCTAAACTCATCTACTTCCATACCCACTAAAGCATACCGAAACGGTGGAGCAAACCGCAAACTCTGATACAGAAATATACCTATTTCCGTCATTAAATAAGCACTTTCGGGAGTGTCAATTCCAATCTCACTGATGCCACTTGGACAAACTCGACACCACCAATTTTCTTCTATGTCCTGAAAACTTTCTGCCCGACATTGGGAATGTCTACCGTTTGAGATCACCCAGGAAATTTCATTGAAATATTGAGCAAATTGCTGTGCTTCAGATTGCTTTGTGCCACATTCAGCCGATAAGCTAAACACCCATGCCATTGCTGTTCTCCCGTTGACTAAATTAAACTATCAAACTTTCTCCCATTCGTTCTGTGTCTGGGCCAGGGCTGCTTCATATTTCTCTAAAAGCATTGTAGCGCTTGGCAAAATACTGACATGAGTTGGACTATCTTGCACAGCTTCAATATCTCCGAGGATCTTGCTGTCGTCAATCTGCCAAAGAGGATCTTTTCCTGTTCCGCCAAATTTTGGGGGTTTGCGGAATGGTGGTAAGCCCTCGATAGAGAGGGAGACAGACATTCCTTTTGTGTTTCTAATGGCTACAGTGACAGACTCCTCTGAAGACTTGCGCTCTGTTTCTGGTAGTAAATAACCTTGTTCATCCAACCAGTCTTTGGGCACTTGCTCAACATCAATGTCAATACTGGGTCTGACTCCCAGTAGCCTCGCGTTGCGTCCCATTTTGGGTTTACCGTTCTCTTCTGCCATGCCTCGATAATAGAGTCTTGCCATTAGCCTTTTATCAGCCCAACTCGATCGCCAGACCAATCATAATGTAATTGCTGCATTGGTTGGATGCGATCGCTCTTTGTTTTTGCCGCTAATTCGTGAGATGTCACTGCTCATTTATTTTGATTTGAGTATCAGGGAGAGCGCCCTGTGATAGCTCTCCCTTAATACGATTACTTGCGATCGCACAAACGCGGGTTTGTCCGTTTGCCGTTGTCTGTTTCAGTCGGCTCATCGTGGAGTGCGATCAAAAAACGCAGATGATTTGGAATCATCTGCGTTCATCGGCGGTTTAATTAAACCCTATTAAACTCAAGCCGCAACCTTATCTAAAGGCCGCACTTGACGGAGGAATTCGCGAAGTGAATCACCTTCCACCACCTCAGTTTCCAACAGTTTCTGCGTAATTGTTTCCAACAATTCTCGATTTGCTTTCAGAATATCCAAAGCTTGCTGATGTGCAGTTTCGACAATTTCCTTCACTTCTTGGTCGATCGCCTCAGCAGTCTGAGCACTTACCGCACGGCGGGCATTTCCCATACCGTCATTGAGGAACATTGATTGTTGACCTCGATCGTAAGCTAGAGGCCCCAAAACCTTACTCATCCCGTAAGTTGTCACCATCCGTTCAGCTAAATCAGTCGCCCTTTGCAAGTCATTTGAAGCGCCAGTAGTAATGCTACCAAACACGACTTCCTCAGCCGATCGCCCGCCCAACAAAGTCGCAATTTGACCCCGCAATTCCGATTCATCTAACAAGAAACGGTCTTCAGTCGGTAACTGCAAAGTATAACCCAAAGCAGCCATACCGCGAGGGACGATCGAGATTTTCGCAACTTCGCCATTACCAGTCATCAGAGCACCCACCATCGCGTGGCCGACTTCGTGATAAGCAACGATGGTTTTCTCTTTTTCATTGAGCACGCGACTTTTCTTTTCCAAGCCAGCCACAATTCGTTCGATCGCCTCTGCAAAGTCTTCCTGTGCTACAGTTAGGCGTTTGTTGCGTGCCGCCAACAAAGCTGCTTCATTCACCAAATTTGCCAAATCTGCGCCGGAAAAACCGGGGGTGCGAGTGGCGATCGCCTTCAAATTAATATCCGGGCCCAACTTCACTTTTTGAGCGTGAATGTTCAAAATTTCTTCGCGGCCAGATAAATCGGGGCGATCGACTAAAACTTGGCGATCGAAACGACCAGGGCGCAACAAAGCAGCATCCAAACTTTCCGGGCGGTTAGTTGCAGCAAGCACAATTACCGTAGTATTGCCCGCAGCAAAACCGTCCATTTCAGTTAACAGTTGATTGAGAGTTTGTTCGCGTTCGTCATTCCCACCGAAGCTAGCGTTACTGCTACGAGATTTGCCGATCGCGTCCAATTCATCAATGAAAATAATACAAGGAGCCTGTTTCTTAGCCTGCTCGAATAAATCTCTAACTCTTGCAGAACCAACACCTACAAACAGTTCCACAAACTCCGAACCCGAGATGCTAAAGAACGGCACGCCAGCTTCACCAGCCACTGCTTTTGCTAACAGCGTTTTGCCAGTTCCCGGAGGCCCGACTAACAGCACACCTTTCGGAATTCGCGCGCCAATTGCCGTAAATCTGTCAGGAGTTTTCAGGAATTCAACAACTTCGACTAATTCAGTTTTAGCCTCTTCTACTCCAGCCACATCAGCAAAAGTAATTTTCGCCGATTCGCCTTCTACATAGACCTTAGCTTTGCTTTTGCCGAGCGAGAGCGCACCCTGAGGCCCGCCACCCTGTCTGTTCATGAAAAATTGAAAAATCGCCACAAAAATCAGCGGCGGAACCACCCAGCTTAAAACACTGCCGATCCAGCCATTTTTGGCAGGGGGAGTTGCCGCAAATTCAACGCCTTTTTCTTGCAAAAGTTTAGGAAGTTCCAGGTCAAAAATCGGCGTAGTTGACAGCACTTGACCGGGTTGGTCTCCTTCGCCTTTTAGTTGGTAGCGAATTTCATTTTGGCCTACCGAAGCTCGGACTACATCTTGTTCTTGAACCTGATGGACGAACAAGCTGTAAGGCACTTGGGGAATTTGGGGGCCGAACAAATTCGGTAAAAAGATGTTTGCCAACAGGAACAAACTTGAGAGCAATAACAAGACATTGCTAATTTGTCGAAAACGAGGTGGTTGGGGCTGGTCTTTAATGGCCATTGATAGCTGTCATCCTTTGATTTAAAGCAGTTTTATTCATCTATTTTCTCATCAACTAGGCAGACAATGTTAAGCGGATTTCCTCACTTTATCGGGTGGGTTAACCCGCTAGCACGGATTTGCTATTATTAACAATGCTTTTTTTAATGAACCGCGAAGATGCTACGGACACGAAGGAAGAGAAGAGCGTTATAGTATGTAGGGTGCGCCGAAGAACACCAACTATTTATGCAGCTTCTGGGTTTAATTGAATCATTTCCCAAGTAGTATAAGTGCCGATCGCACCCCAAATCACGTAAGGCAAAAGTAACAAAGCCGCAGTTTGAGAAATCGGCAAAACAGCCAACGTCAACACAGCTCCCACAATCTCACCAGCCCCTCCCAAAATTGTCCCTACTTTGAGACTTTTGGCTCTGAGAGTAGCAGGAATATAAGCAACTGTGACAATTTCTAAAAGCAAGTACAAAGCCATCAGCAGCCAACTTTTAAGGCTCCCTGGCTCCTGTTCCCACACGAAAGTAGCGCTGCCGGCCCCGCAAGCAAAAATCACCGTCCAAATTAACGGAATAGCAGGCTCAAAAAACATCCAATCCGGTCTTTGAAGTTTGACGGCCCAGTTAATATCGCGGAGTTTAAAAAACAGAGTGCCGAAGGCGACTGAGAAAGTCACGCCGCCGATAATCATCCAAGATTCGATCATGGTTTTCAACTTTCAAATTGCTCGATCGCTCATTAACTTGATCGTGTCAAATAGAAGCCGAACTTAGATCCGCCTTTAGTAATAACTTTTGTAAAGCCCGATGCAATTATCGCTAACCGCCAGACAAATTCTTAGCAAACTCTTCACGTCCAGACACCAAATTAGCTGGAATGCCGTTCGGGTAATTTTGCGCGATTAAAGCTTGCAACTTTTCAACTCGGTTTTCAGGGTTGGGGTGAGAACTCAAAAACTCCGGTGGCGCTTCGCCCTTCCTAGCGGCACCGAGAATTTGCATCACCTCAACAATAGCTCTAGGATCGTAACCCGCCTCCGTCATAAACCGAAAACCGAGCCGATCGCTCTCCAGTTCGTCGGATCTACCGTACCGCAAACCGACCACTTGATTGACAGCTTGAGCAATTAATGCTGCCTGCTGGCCACCCCCGCGCTCGTCGCTAGTAGCCACCCCAACCGCCGTTACCAAAGCCCTGCCCAACTGCTGTTTTGCCAAGTGTTCCGCACCGTGCCGGCCCACCACGTGACCGGCCTCGTGCCCCAGTACAGCAGCCAACTGAGCCTCGGAATTCAGGCGCTGCAGAAGTGCGGCGGTAATGAAAACTTGTCCCCCCGGTAAAGCAAAAGCATTGACAGTTTGGGGGTCTCGCAGCAGGTGGAATTCAAACGGATAACCCGCTTGTTTCGCCGCCGAACTGTTGACAACTCGTTCGCCGACTCGATCGATATACTGCTGAATACTCTGGCTGGGATAAAGCCCCCCGTGCTTGGCGGCCATTTGATCTCGCGCCTGCAATCCCAAAACTATCTCTTGGCGGGGAGAAAGCTGCACCCGCTGTCTCTCTCCAGTTACCGGATTTTGTACGTCGTTTGTAAAATAGGTAATTGCCCCAAAAAATGCCATTAACAGCCCGATCGCGGCCCTGAATAAAAATTTTGTCACAGACTTTTACCTAAAAAGTTTCGCGATTAGAATACTAGGGTGACAGCTACCTCCACATCTGTCTGAAGTATCAAGAATGGAAAGTGGTTAGAGTTTTTTGGAATAATTTGCGAACAAGGCTTTTTTTAACGAACCGCGAAGGCGCGAAGGGCACGAAGGAAGAGAAGAAGAGAAGAAGATAATAGAAGAAGGTTATAGTTATTAAATCGGTTAAATCTGTTGAATCAATTACACAATCCGTTGCCGAACTTCCTTCGCAATATGTTCCAAGCTACCCGCCGCCGCCTCGCTATTTGGTACACTGCCGTTACTGCTGTATTGTTACTGGTATTCGCCACAGGTTTCTATTTCTACGTCCGCAATACTTTGATCGATCGCATTGATGACACCCTCAATCATGTTGTCGAAGTAATAGAGCGAACTCTCGTTATCGAACCGCTAAGTTTCCCTACTATCAAAGATAAAAATAAGTGGCAAGTTAATATTCAAGCCAGTTTTCCAGATAGCACCGATGCAGTAGAAGACGACCACATTGATTTAGAATGGTTCAGTCCTACGGGCGAATTGCTGTGGTCTACATTATTGGAACCGTTGAATATTCCCATTCACGCTAACCGCACCGGCGAAACAGTTTGGATAATTAATAATAAGTTGCGGTCGGATCAAAACTACTCCCTCAGACAAGTAACGCAGCGAGTACAAATCGGACGCCAAGTTCTGGGATATTTGCGAGTCAGCCATCCTTGGTTTGAAGTGACAAAACCCATCCGCCAATTAATTCTCGATTTGATTTTGGGCGCGAGTTTAACTCTAATTTGCGTTGCAGCTATTGGCTGGCTGCTGTCGGGATTGGCTATGAAACCTGTGCGGGAATCTTATCAGCGTCTCAAACAGTTTACTGCTGATGCTTCTCACGAACTCCGAAATCCGATCGCCACTATTCAAACTAACGTCCAAGTAGCTTTAGCGGAACCGGATATCGAACCGCAGCAGCATCAACAGCTACAAGTTATCGAACGCCTAACGCGCCGTTTGGGGCGCTTGGTTGACGATTTGCTGTTTTTAGCCCGACAAGATAGCGGTATCGTGCAGCAGCAGTGGATTGAGGTTCCTCTCGATGCTTTGCTGATGGAGGTAATTGAAGAACAACAGGCGATCGCCACTACCCAAAATCTCTCTCTTTCTTTGGAAATTGTCGATCTGCCCAACGCTGAGGACAACTTTACACTGTTGGGAGACTGGGATCAATTAGCCCGACTGTTTACCAATCTCGTCAGCAACGCCGTGCAGTACACCCCCTCTGGCGGTCAAATTCAAGTAGAATTGCAGCTTGCAGCTAAAAACAAAAGAAATTCGGCGATGTTAAATCCTGCGCTGCAAATAAAAGTAACAGACACCGGCATCGGAATTTCCGCAGAAGCCCTGCCGCATTTGTTTGATCGATTCTACCGCGCAGATCCCGCCCGCACCCACCGCAGCGCCGCCGGTTCCGGTTTAGGATTAGCCATCGCCAAAGCTATTGTCGAAAATCACCGAGGCCAAATCCGCATTGACAGCCAAGTCGATCGAGGTACCGCCGTTACCGTGACCCTCCCCGCCTACAAATCAGAAGCATCTCGCCTCTAAAAATTCCTCTCTTCCCCTCATCCTCTGCGCCCTCTGCGCCCTCGGCGGTTAAAAAAAAATCTACCCCTCAAGCCTGGTTCTTCTTACCTCTGGCCCAAACCCACCTATTAAAATTCAATTCACGCATAGATTAACATGAACTTTGTTGGAAAACCTCGATCGAACTTGTGAGGAGTTATTTATGTTTCGCCACAATCTACCGTTAAAAAAAATCAGCTTGCTAGCAGCCACCTGCGGAGGTTTACTCGTTAGTCTCGCAACACTTTCCCACGCCGGCGGCCCACCGCCCCAACAAGGAAAACCGGTTTCCCAACCCGCAGAGACTCCCTCAGAGACTCCCGCAGCCACTGAAGAACCCGTCAGCGAACCAACTCCGGCTGCAAGTCCGGGCCTCAGCGGGATGCCATCTACACCCACAGACGCGCCTCCCCGCTTTCCCCTGCCAAGTGCGCGAGTTACGCCTGCCGAAGGCGGGATAGTAATTAAACTGGTGAATACCACCAATGCTGTCATCAATTATCAAATCGTAGGCGTTACCCAGCCGCGCACTCTGGGCGAACAATCTGAAATTTTGCTTCAAACCCTCCCAGTGCCAATCACCCTCACTTACCAGCGCCCAGACGGCGGATTGGTGCTGGTTCGCCCCCAAGCAACCGCGATGCCGGGAATGTTGCAAGTCAGTTTCGGCGCGACAACTGAGGTGGCCGCTGATACAAAATCCCTGGAAATTCAGGAAGATGGGAGAGTATTTGTGAATTAGGTTAATTGGTTGACGGTGGACTGTTACCATTCGTGTCAACTTAAGACTAAAATCCCTAATAAATATCGTTTATAGTTGAGTTTCGATCCCCCCTAACCCCCCTTAATAAGGGGGGGACAATAGTATTGTTACGTCCCCTCTAACTCCCATTAATAAAGGGGGAAGAGCATTCAAATTCCCCCTTATTAAGGGGGATTTAGGGGGAGCGAAACTTCGATACAAACGAGATATTATACACAGGGTTTTAGTATTATGTTGACACCGATAGGCTGTTACTAATTCCCAATTTCCAATTCCACATTCACAGTCAACCGTCAATCGCCGAGTACCAAAGGAGGTAACTTAGTAAAAGGTAAATCCTCGTTGACGGCATCAATTTCTTGCTGTTCTCTTTCGTTGATTTGACCGATATAAGACTTGAGAATTTGCGCCAGACGGTTGTTATAAAATCGGTGCAAACTATAATTGGGCGTAGCTGGAAAGCCGCGCCGTTTTTTGTGCCGCCCACCGGCACCGGGATCGAAGCTTTGGATGCCCCGATCGATCGCCCATTCGATCGGCGTATAGTAACAAGCATCGAAGTGCAAGCAGTCGATTTCCTGCAAACTGCCCCAATAACGCCCGTAAAGTCGATCGCCCTTATACAAACAAAAAGACATACCCACCGGCTCTCTCTCATCTTCCTTGTCGTAGGCGGCTACAAATAAAACTCGATCGCGATAATTGTGGTGCAACTGTTCAAAAAATCGCTTAGTCAGATACTTGCTGCCCCACCAACCAAATTTGTCGCAAGTATTCTCATAAAAAGCATACATTTGAGCAAACATGGCTTGGGGAATTTCATCGCCCGTCAGCGTTTTTATCAACAAACCAGCTTGGTCAACTGCTTTGCGTTCGCGTTTGATATTGCGGCGCTGGTTGGCATTAAATGCGCCTAAATAATTGTCAAAATTTTGATAGCCTTGATTTTGCCAAATATAGCTGTGGTGCAGCCAACTGCTGAAACCGTGGCGTTCCATTCTTTCTCGCCATTCTGGATCGACATAAAGGAAATTGCAGCCGGAGATATTGTGGCGATCGCAAAAATGGTCGATCGCGCTTACCATTACTCCGGTTAACTCGTCTTCATCTTCCCCCTCGGCAATCAAAAACCGATAGCCTTCAGCCGGAGTAAACGGCGTCATTCCCATCAATTTGGGATAATAGTGAACACCCAAACGTTGGGCTAAATCCGCCCACTGATTATCGAATACAAATTCCCCGTAACTGTGACTTTTGACATAAAGTGGCGCGCAAGCAATCAACTGTTTGTCTCGCCAGACTGTTAAGTGATGCGGTAGCCAACCGGTTTTACCTGTTGCACTGCCCGAGATTTCGAGATTGTTCAGCCAATCCCATTCCAGAAAAGGAGTTTTTAGTGGCATCGCCAAGGCATCCCACGACGCTTGCGGGATTTCGCCTATTTTGCTAATCCAGGCTACAGAATATTCAGGTTTTGGCTGTTTCAGCATAGGGAGATTTGAGCGTAGAGCGATCGAACTTCATTTAAGTTAATACAATTATTCGATCGCTGGGAAAGCTGAATGGCAACTGGTGTCAACTGAACCTTGAAACCTCACAAATCTCGCTTTTGTCCGAAACCCGATCCCCCTAAATCCCCCTTAAGAAGGGGGACTTTGAGTGCCTCCGGTTCCCCCCTTCGTAGGGGCGGTGCCCCCGTGCCCGCCCTTGGCTAGGGGGGATCGGAGGGCTTAATCGTCAAACCCTAGTCTCGGAGTACGCTTGAGCTTCAGTTAGTTCGATCGACCCGATAATGCAAAAATACCTCTTGTCCCACCTGTTTAACCGCCAAAAGCTCCAATTTCGGCGCTACATCCGCCAAAAAACCCTCTCCCTCAACAGCCGTCGGTGCATCCGCGCCGCCCAAAATTAACGGGCACACCGTCAGCCAAAGTTCGTCTACCAAGCCTGCCGCCAGCACAGAGGCTACCAGTTTTCCCCCGCCCAGAATCGCCAAGCGTGTGATACCTAAGCTTGCTAGCTGTTGAAACGCATCAATCCAATCAATCTCTCCACCTCTGGTTTTCGCATAGATAATTCGATCGAATTGAGATGTTGCACCATTCTCAATAAGCCTTTTATGAACAGGCAAGATGCCTGTTCCACAAGAAAATTCATCTTTTGTGGAACGGGCATCTTGCCCGTTCTTGAGAATGGTGCCAGATGTGCGATCGAACTTAGTGTCTTTCGTCGGAAGAGGAGACGGCAATGCCGTTTCCCTACTGTCTTGCCCCGTCAGCAGCCAGCGAGGCACCGGTTGCTGGAAAAATCGCAAGTTTGGGTCAAATTGGGACGATCGCGAACATACAATTTGCACCGGTTGTGGGGGCTTCCCTTGCAGTTGCCTCTGTTTGACCAATTCCGGCGAAATCACTCTCATCGTCGTCCCATAAGCCTGTAAAGTGCCGTTGCCGAACAAAACGGCGTCACTTGCTGCTACTTGCTGTTCGAGGTGGGCTTTGTCGTTGGCAGAACCGAATCTCGCGGGCGATCGCACTGCATCGGCAATTTTACCGTCCGCACTAATCGCGAGTATTACTGTGGCGTAAGGTTCAGTCATAACTTATCAGAATTTCCCAGAACATTAAACTGTAGCAATTCACAACTATTTGTAAAGTTTGTTTTCAACTCGATCGTACTGGTTTTATTTGACGGATAATGTGGGTTTATTTATTTTGCAACCGCAGCGATCGCCCTACCAAAGTATTTACTTTTCTTTACAAACAGCAGACAAAAAACGGCGCGGGAGGTAAAAAATTCGTTGCAGACTTTAAATGCGCCGCGCGATCGACTAGAGTAAAAAAAATGGCTTGATCCGTTTATTCATCGCAAAGGAAAAAAAGCTCATGGTTCAACGCGGTTCTACAGTCCGGATTCTCCGCAAAGAATCCTACTGGTATCAAGAAGTGGGCACCGTTGCTACGGTAGACCAAAGCGGCATTAAATACCCAGTTATCGTTCGCTTTAACAGCGTAAATTATGCAGGCGTCAACACCAACAACTACGCCCAAAGCGAATTAGTGGAAGTGGCACCACCCACAGCAAAATCGAAAACAGGGACTCCAGTAGCTTCCGGCGGCAAACAAACCACGCTCGACGAGAGAACTCGGCAAACCGGCCAGGGTACCCCCTCGCAGCAGCCGAAAACTTCTACGGACAGCAAACCGGGCTCCGAAACGCCGGGCACGGTCCAAGGTTCGCCTCAAGGTCAAGGAACAGAACAACGCTAATTGTGCCAGAACTGCCAGAAGTTGAAACTATTTGCCGGGGTTTGAATCAAGCGACCCTCGATCGAGAAATGTTGGGCGGGGACGTGTTGTTAAACAGCACGATCGCCCGCTCAATATCTGCGACCGATTTTTTGACAAAACTCAAAGGAAAGTCGATCGCCCGCTGGTACAGACGCGGCAAATATCTACTGGCAGAACTATCTCAATTCCCAGAAGGAGAAAGAGAGAAAGGGAAAGGGGGAGAATTTAGGGCTCAAACTCCAAGCTCTTCCGCTCTTCCTTCTTCCTTCCTCCTTCCTTCAAAAGCCGGCTGGTTGGGCGTTCACCTGCGGATGACCGGGCAACTGCTGTGGGTGAACCGATCCGAACCCCTGCAAAAACACGCGCGAGTACGGCTGTTCTTTGAAGGAAACCAAGAATTGCGGTTTGTAGACCAGCGCACCTTCGGGCAAATGTGGTACGTGCCAGCAGAAACCGAGGTTTCCAGCACAGTCATCGGCCTCAAACTCTTAGGCCCCGAACCGTTTTCCGACGAGTTTACAACAGAATATTTGGCCCGCAAGCTGCACCGGCGGGCGCGACCCATTAAAACAGCTTTGCTAGACCAGGCACTGATAGCTGGTTTGGGCAATATTTACGCAGACGAAACTTTGTTTTTGTCGGGAGTGATGCCCACAACTCTCTGTGCAGATTTGACGGCAGAGCAAATTGGGCGCATCCATACAGCTATTATTCAAGTTTTACAGAAGGCGATCGAATCCGGCGGCACTACTTTTAGCAATTTTCTCAACGTCCAAGGTGTCAACGGCAACTACGGCGGCGTTGCTTGGGTGTACAATCGCGCCGGTCAACCCTGTCGCACTTGCTCCACAACCATCGAACGTATAAAATTAGCAGGGCGATCGACTCATTTTTGCCCCGCCTGCCAGCAATAAGCAGAAGGAAGAAGGAAGAGGGAAGAAGGAAGAAGGAAGAAGGAAGAAGGAAGAGGGATGAAGGAAGAAGGAAGAAGGAAGAAGGAAGAAGGAAGAGGGATGAAGGAAGAAGGCGGAAGAGGGAAGAAGGAAGAAGGAAGAACTGATATCTTCTACCCTTGTGAATAAGGCTGTCACGGGCGGGCGGGGCACCCAGCCCCCAAGAATATTGAACTATGGTGGAACAGGTGGGAAATCCTGTTAAGCGAGAATGGTGCCAGATGTCAGAAGAAAGAAGAAGTCCTTTCCAGCCCAATCTAGATTAAAATTTGTATAGTTTTTTAAACTAAACAAAGCAAGTTATGGCAATCAAGAAAGGCAGTATAGTTCGCGCTGTACGCGAAAAATTGGAAAACACTCTAGAAGCCAAAGCCAGCGACCAGCGCTTTTCCTCGTATATATTTGAAACAAAGGGCGAAGTGATGGATGTTCGCGGCGACTATGCCTTCGTCAAATTTGGCAAAGTACCCACCCCCAATATTTGGCTGCGGGTAGACCAACTCGAAGATTTTAACTAACTCACCAAAACTAAACATCACTGTTCTTAATGTAGCGAAGGGTGCACACCGCGCACCTTTCCCCAATTAAGCTCATTGCTCAAATCTAAAATCTAAAATCTAAAATCTAAAATCTAAAATCCAATGAATTCTCCATCAAACCGCGTATCAATTATTGGTGCAGGCAAAGTCGGCAGTACGTTAGCCCAGCGAATTGCCGAGAAAAATCTGGCAGATGTAGTATTGCTAGATATTGTGGAGGGTTGGCCGCAGGGCGTTGCTTTGGATTTGATGGAAGCCAGGGGAGTGGAACGCCACGATCGCCAAATTGTCGGTACAAATGATTATACAGATACAGCAAACTCAAATATCATAGTAATTGCCGCCGGAGTGCCGCGCAAACCCGGTATCAATCGGGAAGATTTAATTAAAATCAATGCTCGAATTGTCACCGAAGCCACAAAACAAGCGATCGAGCATTCTCCCGAAGCAATCTTAATCACAGTCACAAATCCCCTAGATATCATGACTTATTTAGCGTGGGAAGCAGCGGATTTGCCAAAACACCGAGTCATGGGTATGGGGGGAGTTCTCGACTCCGCCCGCTTTGAAACTTTTATAGCAATGGAATTGGGCGTTTCAATTGCTGAAATCAATGCAACTGTCATCGGTTCTCACGGCGATTTGATGGTTCCTTTGCCCCGCTATTCTACTGTCAACGGTATTCCCATCAATCAACTTATGGATGCTGGGGCGATCGATCGACTCGTACAGCGGACTCGCCACGGCGGCGCAGAAATTGTAGAATTGATGAAGACTGGTAGTGCTTATTTTGCACCCGCATCTGCTGTCTGTTTGATGGTAGAATCTATTTTATTTAATCAGTCGCGACTCTTGCCTTGCTGCGTTTATTTGCACGGCGAATACGGCCTGCAAGATATCTTTTTAGGAGTGCCCTGCCGCTTGGGATATCAGGGAGTCGAACAAATAGTGGAACTCGAACTCAGCGATACTGAAAGAGCAGCCTTTATCGAGTCGGGCAAATTGGTTGCCCAAAATATTGAGGAAGCCAGGGCAATACTGAAAAAGGCTTCTTAAGTTTGTAGCAGTTCGTCGATCAGAGCAGCCTGCTCCCCACTTCAATATAATAATTTATATCGAGTATGGCAGTGCGATCGCTCGGTATGAAATAGGCTTACTGGCTCTCAATCCCACTTTTATAAATATCATTGAAAATGCTTTTTATGCTGCATTTTAAAAGCAGAAAAATGGCAGCAAGGAACCGATCGCTAAACTGAAAGTTTTATTATATCAACTCCGGTAGCATCGGAATTAATATTACCTGCAGTCAGGAGACGGCTTGGCCGTCCCTACAATTAATCGGGGTAGGGACGGCCAAGCCGTCTCCTCGGTATCATTCCGATGCAACCGGAAACGATATTATCCAAAATTTGGTAAAAATGCCAAAACTGGCAAAAGCACTTGAACTTTTTATCCCCGAAAACAACCTCAGAATTTCTCTAAAAAGCCAAGAAAAAATTTAGCCTTTCTTTACTACTAAACCGACAGCAGAAGCCATCAGTTTTGGATTGTCTCTGACTCGCGATATTATTGCCCGACAGCAGGGTGGCCCTTTAAATATACAAAGCGCAATGCGAGTTTATACGCAATTTATCATTACTTTGCCCAAACTTTAATCCTCGCTATCCCCATTTCTGTTCATCAAGCTTGAAAGACCTTGACTTTAGTCAAAAATGTGATACCCTAAATCTTAGTATTATCTAAAAATTTCTACACTTCTCAAAAAATGCAAAAATTGGGTAAAAACTGTTCGTAAAGCGAAGCTATCCCGAACCCGGGTGCGTTCGGTGAAGGGTAGGGAATCGCCCTTGAGTTCAGCCAATTTAACCATACTCTGCAACTACCTCAAGTGTTTAACTTAAAACTGATCTCTGCTGCGGTGGATTTTAATAAGTTTAAAAAATCAAATCGATAGCATAAAACAATTAGAAGGCTAGGAAAATTCTCTAAAATATCGGATTGCCCGAAAGTCTGTATTAAATTTAATTTAGGACAGATAAATCGAAATTAGCGAAAACCATAGAAAAGGCGAGCCCCTAAATTTAAACAAATTTTCATACAGGCGCTCCCAACAGGATATTCGAGCGCCCAACCAAGGAAACCATAGATCGAGTTGGCCGTAATAATAAAAAGGTGACAATTGCAACCGAAGGCGAGCGAAAAAAATGTCAAAATTAGTCAGGATGCTCCCCAGGCTCCTGGCATGAAAGGCTGTTTCTTGTTTCCACTTTCGGAACTTCCCGGACTTAATTACCTTAAGAAACCGGGTTTATGTTTAAGCTTTGTTGCCATTATTCTCAATAATTGCCAATTTATTAAGTAACAAATTATGCCATTTTTTCAGTAAAAATACAGGAGCTAACATGGTCAATTGACCATTCAATCTAGAAAAAATACGGAAATGCAGCGTGAGTAGCTGCTAAGTGGAGCAGAAGGAAGAGAATATGTTCTTTGCCTTTTTGAGTTACCAGGCTCAACTTGCATATCGCTATGGAGATGCCATCAACCTCGATACCAAACCGCAAAATAACTAAAGAAAAAGCATTATGTTTCATGAATACCTGTATCACGAAGTCAACCACCTGCGCGAGAAACTAGCTCACCTAGAAAGACAAACGCAGTCTCAAACGTGGTTCAAAAAGCTGCAAGCGCTGATGGGAGTTATTAGCAAAATTCGTGAATCCCTAGACTTAGAAACAATATTCAAAATTACAGCCACCGAAGTTCGGCAACTCCTAAATGCCGATCGAGTCGCCGTCTACCGCTTTCTTCCCGAATCCGAATGGAATGAGGGCGAAGTAGTGTCCGAAGACGTACTGCCCCAATACAGCCCATCTTTGGGAGCAAGAGTCAGCGACTACTGTTTCGGCGAACAATTTGCCGCCAACTATGCCAAAGGATACGTTCAAGCAGTCACGGACATTTACAAAGCCCGGTTGAGCCCTTGTCACCTCAAAATCCTCAAGCGATTTCAAATCCGAGCCAACTTAGTCGTACCGCTGCTGCAAGGGCAACACCTGTGGGGATTGCTGTGCATCCACTCCTGCGGTCAACCCCGCCAGTGGCAAGAAGACGAAATCGAATTTGCCAGACAAGTAGGCGACCATTTAGCAGTTGCCATCCACCAAGCCGAACTGCACTTGCAAACCCAGAGGCAAATAGCACAAATCGAAGCGGCACAGCAGAAACTCCGCGACAGCGAGGAAAAATATCACCAAATTCTCGATTCGATCGGCGATATGGTATTAGTCAAAGGCCCCAAATCCAAAATTGTTTGGGCAAATCAAGCGTTCCGCGACTATTACGGCATGACTGAAGAGGAACTTCAAGACATAGTAGACGCACCTTTCGCCGATACCGACAATACTCTCCAGTACATCAAAGATGACGCCTTCGTATTTGAAACCGGACAGACTCTGCAAATTTCCGAAGAACCGGTGACGCGCTACGACGGAGAAGTGCGGCTGTTCAGCACCGTCAAAACACCGATTCGCAACGCAGACGGCCAAATCGTCATGACTGTCGGCGTCTCCCGCGACATGACGGAACGCAAAAAAACAGAAGAAGCCGTCAAAGCCAGTGAAAGCAAATACCGGAGCCTGGTAGAAACCTCCCAAGACATGATTTGGTCGGTCGATGCTTTAGGACGCTATACCTTCGTCAACCCAGCAGTTAAGTACATTTACGGTTACGAACCAGAAGAAATGATCGGTAGGCCGTTCTCCGACTTTGCGACACCAGAACAAAGCCAGAAAGATTTAGAAGTTTTCGCCCGCCTGTTTGCCGGAGAATCAGTTTTCCAGTACGAAAGCACCCACATCGCCAAAGACGGCAGCATGAAACATTTGATGTTTAACGCCATCGCCCTCTACGACGAAACCGGAAAGTTCCTCGGCACCACCGGTACAGCTACCGACATTACCGATCGCAAGCGCGCAGAGTCCGCATTGCAACACGCCAACGCAGAACTAGAGCGCCGAGTAGAAGCACGCACGGCAGAACTGCGCCAGACTTTTGCCGCCCTCACCGCCAGCGAAGCCAAGTTTCGGACGATCGCGGCCACCATGCCCGGAGCCCTGTTCCAGTTTTGCAACCGTGACGGAGTTTGGCGCATTGACTACATGAGCGATCGCATAGAAGATATCAGCGGCGTTACAGCAGCAGAAATGACGCAAGACATGAATACATTCATTTCCCGGGTCCACCCTGAAGACTTGGAAAGCTACATCGCCTCTGTCTGCGAAGCCGTAGAAAACCTCTCCCTGTGGCACTATGAAGGGCGGTTAGTCAAGCCCGACGGTGAGATTCGCTGGTGGCAGGGCGACTCCATGCCCACCCGCAGCGAGAACGGCGAAATAATATTTTGTGGCGTATTGTTCGACATCACCGATCGCAAAGTTGCCGAAACCGCCATCCGCAACAGCCAGCGGCAGCTACAAGAAGCCCAGAGACTCGCCCACGTCGGCAATTGGGAACTCGACGCAACAATGGGAACCGTCACTTGGTCAGAGGAACTCTTCCGCATCTTCGGACTCGAACCGGCCGAAAGCGCGCCCAACCTAGCCGAACAGGTCGCTCTGATCCATCCAGAAGATTTGGAATTGTGGCAAACTCAAGTGCAGCGGGGACTCACAGCAGGCATCCCCTTTGATTTGGACTTCCGCCTTTGCCGTCCCGACGGCACGCTGCGGCATCTCAACGCCGTAGGCCGCGCTGAAACCGATGCCAGTGGCAAAGTGCTAAAATTGTTCGGCACGGCGCTCGACATTACCGATCGCAAAGCCGCCGAAGCCGCCCTGCGGCAAGCAGCAGCCGAGTTAGAAGACAGAGTGAGCGAGCGCACGGCCGAACTTTCCCAAGCAGTCACGCAATTAGAACAAGAAATTAGCGATCGCAAACAGGCAGAAGCAGCGCTGCAAGTTTCCGAGCAAAACCTACGAACCATATTTAACAATGTCTACGATGCTATTTTCATTCACGATTTAGAAGGCAACATTCTCGATGTCAATAATCGAATGTTAGAAATGTACGGAGTGAGCCAGGAACAAGCAACAAAATTATCAACTAAAAATGACTATTCAAGTAGCGACAATCCCATTGAACAAATGGGAGAACTTTGGGAAAGAGTATTAGCCGGCGAAACAGGTCGCGTGGAATGGAAAGCGAGGCGTCCCAACGACGGTTCAACCTTTGATGCAGAAATTGCCCTGTCCAGAATTCATCTCAACGGCAATCTCAGCGTCATTGCCAACGTCCGAGATATTAGCGATCGCAAACAGGCAGAAGCAGAACTGCAACAGGCTCAACAGTTTATGGAATCAGTGCTCAACACCATACCCGTCGCAGTAGTTGTCAAGGAGGCCCAAGAACTGCGGTTTGTACTGTGGAACCCAGTCGCCGAACAGGTGCTCGGTTACAGTTCAGCAGAAGTTATGGGCAAAAAGGACTCCGACGTTTTGCCCAGAGAACAAGCCGACTTTGTCACCGCCAAAGACCGGGAAGCGCTCGCCAGGGGGCAAATTGTAGACATTCCCGAAGAACTGATTCAAACAAGAGAAGGCGATACTCGCATATTTCATACGAAGAAAAGCGCAATTCTCGATGCTGATGGCAAACCGCAATATCTATTAGTTGTCACTGAAGACATTACCGATCGCAAGCGGGGAGAAATTGCCTTGAGGCGATCGGAAGCCCGACTCAGACAGCAGGCCGATCGAGAAAAATTGCTCAACAGTCTCACCGCTCAAATCCGTAATTCCCTCGATTTCGACAGCATCATTGCTGTCGCCGTCCAAGAAATTCGCGCTTTCCTGCAGATCGATCGTTGCAACTTTAGCTGGTATCGCTGCGACGGGGAGGAACCTTTCTGGGAAATTATTAAAGAATCTTGCCTTCCCGAACTTCCCGATTTAATAGGTCGCTATAAAGCTTCTGACTTCGGCGCTGTAGGAGAACCAATCTTGCGTCTAGAAACGCTGCAAATCGATGATGTCGAAGCAATCGCAGACCCTGTTTGGAGAAAGTCTCTTCGTTCTATGGGCTACCAATCTATATTGGCAATTCCGATGCAGGCACTTTCGGGAGTCCTGAGTGTTGTTACCTGCTCCCACTCCGCTTGTGTGCGGCATTGGAGCGACAGCGAAGTAGAATTGTTGCAAGCGATTACAGTTCAATTGGCGATCGCTCTCAACCAAGCCGATCTTTACGCCCAAACTCGCAATAAAGCTCTCGAATTAGAACAAACCTTGCAGCAATTAACCAGCACTCAATCGCAGTTAATTCAAAATGAAAAAATGTCGAGTCTCGGTCAACTTGTGGCAGGAGTCGCCCACGAAATTAACAACCCAGTTAACTTTATTTACGGCAATCTCACCCACGCTAACGACTATACTCAAGACTTGCTACACCTGATCGAACTTTACCAAAATCACTATCCCGATCCAGTCCCGGAAATTCAAGAGGAAGTAGACACTATTGAACTCGACTTTCTGATGGAAGACCTGCCAAAGTTGCTTTCTTCAATGAAAGTCGGTGCAGACAGAATTCAACAAATTGTTGCTTCTCTCCGCACATTTTCCCGCATGGACGAAGCGGAAATGAAAGCAGTCAACATCCACGACGGCATAGATAGCACCCTGATGATTTTGCAGCACCGGCTCAAAGCTAAACACAATCATCCAGAAATTGAGGTGATTAAAGAATACGGTCAACTGCCCTTAGTAGAATGTTATGCCGGACAGTTAAATCAAGTATTTATGAACATCTTGAGCAATGCTTTGGATGCTTTGGAAGAACGGGATCTGCGCCGTTCTGCTGAGGAAATGCGGGAACAGCCGAGCCACATCCGCATCCGCACTGAAATATCGCCAGCGGGCAAGGTAATTATTCGGATTGCTGACAACGGGCCGGGAATACCGGAGGCTGTCGGCACTCGGCTTTTTGACCCGTTTTTTACCACTAAACCTGTGGGTAAAGGTACTGGGATGGGGTTGTCAATTAGCTATCAAATTGTTACAGACAGACACAATGGGTCGCTGAAATGCAGTTCTTCACCGGGAAAGGGTACAGAATTGACGATCGAGATTCCCCTCAAAGCTAATTGTTAATGGGGAGTTGGTAAGTTGTAATTGGCAATTGGTCATTGCGAAAGCGTTACTGTGCGTCAGTTGGGTAATTTTTCAACCCGATCAAATCCGGTAGCATCGTCAGGCGTAAAATCCAGTCAATAGTCAACAATCAGCGACTGTGCAACCGGGATTGATAGAATTCATCTGCGTTAATGTGTGTTTATCTGCCCTCATCTGCGGTTAAAAAAAGAGAAGTTATTAACCGCAGATGACAATGGATTAATGCGGATTCATGCAGATGCCGAGAATAGATAGATGAATATAGCAATCCTTGCAGGAGTCGTAAATTTTTGACCCCACCCCAACCCTCCCCTTATCAAGGGGAGGGAGTAAGAAATTCACAAATGATTTAGGATGGCTATAATTCCGATGCTAACAGATTGGATATCATCACCGAAAATCTAATTTTGATGCACCATTTATTCCCTCGTGCATGAGTTGGGAGATTGTGAGTTTGTAGCAAAAATGTCTCCACGGGGTGATATCAAATCCGTTAGCATCGGAATAGTAAATTCGAGTTCACTGTTGACGGTTGACTGTTCACGGCGTCAACAGTCAACAGTCAACAGTCAACCGTCAACATCATTCCGGTGTAACCGGAAATGATATGACGCACTATTTACCAATCTGTACCTCACTCAGTCCATAATTGCTCTATTACCGAGATTTATCAGGATTTGTGTCACGGTGGAACTGTCCAAAGGTTTAGAAAACCAATATCCCTGAGCTAATTCGCAGTCGAGTTCTCGAAGCTGTGCTAACTGTTCGCCTGTCTCTACACCTTCGGCGATCGCATTCAATCCCAAATTGTGAGCCAAAGTTACGATCGCCCGCACAATCTGTAAAGGCTGACCCCCGTCGTCACCATTTTCGCCAGCCCCCAAGCGGCTCACAAAAGATCGATCGATCTTCAGTGTATCCAGCGGAAAACGGTGCAAGTAACTTAAAGACGAATAGCCAGTACCGAAATCGTCGATCGACAATCGAATATTTCTAGCTTTTAATTCGGCTAGCACAATATTGGCTTTCTTCACATTTTCCACGATCGCGCTTTCAGTAATCTCCAATTTTAAACAGCTCGGATTGCAGCCCGTTTCTGCTAAAATTTCATCGATTTCCTCGATTAAATTCGGCATACCTAACTGTTTAGGAGAGAGATTGACGCTCATTGTTAATTGCGAAGGAGCAATAATTGGTAATTTAAAATTCGGAATTGGTACCTGGGAAGTTGTACTGAACGTAGCCGAAGTATTGGTAATTGGGAATTGGGAATTGGTAATAGATGAGTGGAAATCGGTAATCGGGAATTGGTAACTGGGAAGTGGTAATTTTTTACCGATTCTTTCTTCCCTGTGACCAATACTGGGGCTAACCTCAGTAAAAGTTCCGTGTTCCTCATTCCCTGTATGTGTTACATCAGTTAAATCCCCTACATTGCCCGTTGCCATCTTCCCTGTTGTTACCCTGACCGAAGTCGAAGCGCCTTCTTCCTTTTTGTTACCCTGAGCGACTTGCCCTGAGTGAAGCCAAAGGGAGTCGAAGGGCCTTATTCCGACTTCCATTGGACTTCTTCTCTGTTGCTCCGTTAACATTTCTTGCCAAATCCGCAATTGCTGACAAGCTTCCCGCAACACCCAGGCTCCCAGAGGCACGATCAAACCTGTTTCTTCAGCTACAGGGATAAAAGTAGACGGCGGAACTAGACCCCGAACTGGGTGGTGCCAGCGCACTAAGGCCTCAAAACCTTCGAGCGCACCGCTGGCGATCGAAACAATCGGTTGGTAGTGCACAATAAAGTGCGAACATTGATCCTTGCTCTGTCCTAATTCCTCCTTCCCCAAAATAGCCAAGCGCAGGTCAGTTTCTAACTGCAACAGCGACATAGTTTGGTCGTGCATCGCCAAATTAAAGACTTCGTGGCGGGCCTTACCCAAAGCTTTAGCGCGGTACATAGCGATGTCAGCATCGCGTAGGAATTCTTCCGGGTGAGTGTACGAATTTGATTCGCCACTGGCGGTGGCGTCGCCTCGACTGAAAACAATGCCAATGCTAGCGGTGGTAAATACTTCGTGCCCTTCAAGATGAAACGGCTTCGTCAGTTCTGTTTGTATCTTTTTAGCTGCGAGGGTGGCGTCGCTGAGGCTCTGAATGTGGTCTAGCAGGATGGTGAATTCGTCTCCCCCCAGCCGGGCGACGGTATCAGAAACCCGGACGCAGTTTTGCAGTCGCTGCGCGAGGGCGATTAGCAGTTTGTCTCCTAAAACGTGTCCTAAAGAATCATTAACTACTTTGAAGCGGTCTAAATCTAGGAAAAGTAAACCAAATTTGTAATCGGGGGACTGATGGGATCGGCGGATGGCTTGTCCTAGCCTGTCTAGGAACAAAAGGCGGTTGGGCAAACCTGTCAGCGCATCGTGAAAAGCGCCGTGCAGCAGTTCCCGTTCTACTCGCTTGCGCTCGGTGACATCTCGGATAATAATCTGGGCGGCGGTCAAGCCTTGATAAGTAGCGGGGATGCCGGCAACTTCAACGTCTATTATTTGTCCATCGAACCGAATCAGTTTTTGTTCGGCAAGGTCGAGCGGCTGATTTTCTGTCTCGACTAGCCGAATGCGCTCTCTGGCTGTTTCCACATAGTTTGGATGGACGAAATGCAATACCGGAAAGCCGATTAGCGCCTCGGGAGAACTCGCACCGAGGAGTTTAGCGCCCGCAGCATTGATGTAGGCGATTTTCCCTTGGCTGTGAACTGCGATCGCTTCGGGAGATAGTTCTACTAAACGGCGATAGCGTTCTTCACTTTCTTTGAGAGATACTATCAACTCGCATCGCTCTTTTTCAGCTTGCTGGCGTTCGACTTCCATTTGGTGAACCGCCAGAATTTTGCCAATACTTTGAGCCATCAGTTCTATAATTTCTATCTCCTCGTACTGAAACTTTTTTTTCTTTATTTCTCTAGAGCTAAAACTCAAAGTGCCGTAAGTTTTGTTATTAACAAATATCGGCGTCCCGATGTAAGATTCCGAGGGGCATTTTTGATAAGCTGGATGTTGGCGCATCTCAGGCTCTGCTCCTATATGAGAATACGCAACTGTTTTGTTAAGTTGAATGACGGCAGCGCAGTAAGTATCGCTGAGGTTCAATTCACAGCCTCGCACTAAGTATTCTAAATCAGTTTTCGCTGCTCGTACAATAAAAGTCTCGCGGTCAACTTCAGCCATGATGCCCCTAGAAAGTCCAAACATCAAACAGCCTGCTGTTAGATAATCGTCAACCAGTTCTTCAAAGTTTTGATAATGATAAGTTGTAATCCGGTGCAAGTGTTTGAGATTAGCGCTAAAAGTTGCTAAAGCTTGAGAATTTAAAAATAATTCTTCTTCCGAGCGCTGGCGGTCGGTAATGTCTGTTTGTACTCCAATAAAGTGGGTTAAGTGTCGCCGCGAGTTGTAAACCGGAGCGATCGACAGTTCGTGCCAAAAAGGCGTGCCGTCTTTCCGAAAGTTGCGTAATATAACTTGAGATTCTCTGCCTTCTTCAATCGCAGTTCGCAATTGTTTGGCAGCGGGGCTGTCAGTGTCTGTGCCCTGCAAAAATCGGCAATTTTTGCCGATTAACTCGTCTCTGCGATAACCAGTAATCCGCTCAAAACTGGGATTGACATAAATAATCGGATTATCTGCAACGGTTGCGTCGGTGATTGCAATGCCGTTGCTGCAACTTTCGATCGCCCGTTCCATCATTTGTAAGCGCTCTTGCGATAGAATGCGCTCGATCGCCGCAGCTAACAAGTTGGCGATGGCTTCTACAAAATAAACGTCATCTTGGCTGAAAACCCGCCTTTGGCTGGTATGAACCCCCAAAATGCCCCAGGCCTGCGAGGAGGAACTGTTCGTTGGTTCTGCTTGTCCCCAGTGGCTTCCCAGTTTTCGATTGCCGGGAATAATTACAGTAACGCCGCTGACAGCCCGGTGGTTGTGCAGTAGCGGCAACTCGCTAAAGCGCGTTTCCACCCGCAAATCTTCGACGATAGTCGGTTCGCCCACTAGCAATGTGTAACCTGCTTGCGATCGGGCAGAAGCGGCAACAGTAGCGCTGCCGACGAGGCCCTGCTGCCAGCCAACCCCCGCTCGCAGCAGAAAAGCATGACCAGAGGGCAACAGTTCTAACAACTGGCAATAATCAACGTCCAAGGTTTGAGCAATTAAAACCGCAGCTTTGTCCATCAGTGCAGACAAATCTGTTTCGGCCAGGGCCTGCTGCCCCAAGTAAGCGACGGCCGCTTGCTGGCGGGCCCGCGAGTGGATTGACGCGAGCAATTCCTGCTCCTTCGCGGCCGCTCGTTTCCGAGCCGTAATGTCGCTGAACACCGACAGAACAGCTTTCCCCGACACCAATGTCAGATAGCGCATGGATACACTTGCCCAAAACAGCGTGCCGTCAGCTTTTTTAAGCCGGACTTCTGTCTCGCAGACCTGTTCGTTGCGGGCGAGCCGCAACAGCAATTCCTGGCGATCTGCAGGTTTGTGGTAGAGTATTTCGGCTTTTTGGCCGTCGATCGACTTGAAGGCTGTGAACCCGAAAGCCTGACGGCATAAATCGTTACTATAAAGAATTGTGCTGTCCGCCAGACTGCTGACGATCAGTGGCATTGGCATCGAGTGGGCGATCGTCAGCAGTAATTCTTTGGTTCCTTGCAGCTCTTTGTACAAGTCTGGCTGGGAGGCCCAGCCGTGACAGTTTTCAGAGTTTTTAGGGATAAAACTTTCCATTGTTTAATCGATCCATTAGCAGGACAACTTTTTTAAACTTGTGGTAAATGACGATTTCCGATGCAGAGCATTGGTAACAACTGAAGGACTTAATTTCATTTGTCAATCAGTAAGATTACTCAAAAAAACTGCTTTTCTAGGAGTAGAAAATTCGCGATTTGGGAGTGGGTGAGCCTAAATATGGCACTCGGCATGATTCCTCGATCGCGCCAATCTGAGTTTTGTACCCACAATCCGAGTAAATTCTGAGCATAATTGCTCACTGACAAATGGTTCCCTAGCTTTAGCTGTTAGGGATGGATGCAGAGGACGATCGATCGTAGCCCACTACACATTAATCTTAACCACAACAATGCAACTGACGGCCTCTACACTGCTCGGCTGGAGTGCGATCTCGTACACTCGGAATGGAGAACACATCTATCTTTGGTATGACAATCTACTGTTTTTAAAGTTGCGTTAAGTTTTTATAAGAGCGAGGTACTTTACTCAATGTGCAGCGGAAGCTCCTAATCTAAAAAGTAAAGTCACCTGCTTGCCAACCACTGAATATTATCCGAGGAGAGAGGAGAAATGCTTGAATCTTACCGCCGTACCGCGGCCGTTCGGGCCGCTTTGGGAATTCCACCGCTGCCGCTGGACGCCCAGCAAACGTCGGAACTGTGTGAACTGCTGAAAAATCCG
This sequence comes from Microcoleus sp. MON2_D5, assembly GCF_036701905.1. Lineage (NCBI taxonomy): Bacteria > Bacillati > Cyanobacteriota > Cyanophyceae > Oscillatoriales > Microcoleaceae > Microcoleus > Microcoleus sp. MON2_D5. The sequence continues at coordinate 75,716 of NZ_JAUBRM010000010.1, read as the reverse complement.
CCGGCTGGAGAAGAAGAAACCTTAATAGAATTATTGCGCGATCGCGTCCCGCCCGGAGTAGACAGCGCCGCCTACGTCAAAGCTGGTTTTCTAACTGGCATTGCTAAAGGTGAAATCCACAGCCCCCTAATTGCTCCCAAATGGGCCGTTTACCTGCTGGGGACAATGATGGGCGGTTACAACGTCCAATCTTTAATCGATTTGCTCAACCCCACTGCCGAGGTCGCCATTCCCGCCACCGCAGCCCGGGCACTGAGCAAAACGTTGTTAGTATTCGACGCTTTCCACGACGTTATAGCTTTGTCGGATACAAATCCCTACGCCAAGCAGGTAGTCGATTCTTGGGCGGATGCTGAGTGGTTTACGGGTCGTCCTGTGTTGCCAGAAGCGATTACCGTTACAGTCTTCAAAGTTCCTGGAGAAACGAATACTGACGACTTGTCGCCAGCACCTCATGCTACCACGCGGCCCGATATTCCCCTGCACGCTTTGGCGATGCTGGAAAGTAAGATGCCTGGGGGTTTGCAAACCATTGCAGAATTGAAGCAAAAAGGCCATCCGGTAGCCTATGTTGGTGATGTTGTCGGTACCGGTTCGTCGCGGAAATCAGCGATTAATTCCGTGCTGTGGCACATTGGCAATGATATTCCGTTTGTGCCCAACAAGCGCAGTGGCGGTTATATTCTGGGAAGTGCGATCGCCCCGATTTTCTTCAATACCGCTGAAGATTCCGGTGCATTGCCGATCGAATGTGATGTCTCCCAAATGGAAACAGGAATGGTAATTACCATCCATCCCTACAAAGGCGAAATCACTAACGAAGCCGGAGAAATTATCTCCACATTCACGCTCAAACCCGACACAATTCTAGACGAAGTTCGCGCCGGCGGTCGAATTCCGCTATTAATTGGACGGACTTTAACCGACAAAACCCGCGCAGCTTTAGGACTAGAACCTAGCACTATTTTTACCCGTCCTACAATCCCAGTAGATACGGGCAAAGGCTTCACTTTAGCACAAAAAATGGTAGGCAAAGCTTGCGGTTTGTCCGGCGTTCGTCCCGGTACATCTTGCGAACCAGCCATGACAACAGTCGGCTCGCAAGATACCACCGGGCCGATGACTCGGGACGAATTGAAAGAACTTGCTTGTTTGGGATTTAGCGCCGATTTGGTAATTCAAAGTTTCTGCCACACCGCCGCTTATCCGAAACCAGTTGATGTCAAAACTCACCATGAATTACCCGATTTCATATCACAGCGTGGCGGCATAGCTTTGCGTCCCGGAGACGGCATAATTCACTCCTGGCTGAATCGAATGTTATTGCCGGATACAGTGGGAACCGGCGGCGATTCTCACACTCGTTTTCCTTTGGGAATTTCCTTTCCTGCGGGATCGGGATTGGTGGCCTTTGCTGCCGCCTTGGGCGTTATGCCTTTGGATATGCCGGAATCGGTTTTAGTGCGGTTTAAAGGTGAATTGCAGCCGGGAGTAACGCTCAGGGATGTTGTGAATGCCATTCCCTATGTAGCAATTCAAAAAGGTTTGCTAACCGTCGAGAAACAGAATAAGAAAAACATCTTTTCTGGGCGGATTATGGAGATTGAAGGTTTGCCGAATTTGAAGGTGGAGCAGGCTTTTGAATTGACCGATGCGACTGCTGAGCGTTCTTGCGCTGGATGCACGATTAAACTGAGCGTGGAGACTGTTTCCGAGTACATTCGTTCCAATGTCGCGCTGCTGAAAAACATGGTGGCGCGGGGCTATCAAGATGCGCGGACGATGATGCGCCGGGTAGCGAAGATGGAGGAATGGCTGGCAAATCCGGTACTGCTGGAGGCTGATGCTGATGCGGAATACGTTGAAATCATCGAAATCGATTTGAACGAGATTAAAGAGCCAATTGTGGCTGCCCCCAATGACCCGGATAATGTTAAGTTGTTGAGTGAGGTTGCGGGCGATCGGGTTGACGAAGTATTTGTCGGTTCTTGCATGACAAATATCGGTCACTACCGCGCCACTGCGAAGGTGTTGGAAGGTGCAGGGGAAGTGAAAACTCGCCTGTGGATTTGTCCGCCCACTCGCATGGACGAACAGCAACTCAAAGAAGAAGGTTTCTACAGCATTTTTGGAGCCGCTGGAGCTCGCACAGAAATGCCGGGTTGCAGTCTTTGTATGGGCAATCAAGCCCGGGTTAAAGATGCGACAACGGTTTTTTCCACTTCTACTCGCAACTTTAACAACCGCATGGGCAAAGATGCACAAGTTTATCTCGGTTCGGCGGAATTGGCGGCCGTTTGTTCGCTGTTAGGTCGCATTCCTACAGTCGAAGAATACAATGACATTGTGTCGAAGAGAATCGATCCTTTTGCTGGCGATTTGTATCGGTATTTGAATTTCGATCAAATTGCTGGTTTTGAGGATGAAGGGCGAGTGATTGCTTTGGAAGATATGCCTCGCATTGAGGATATTTTGGGGATTCCCGATGGTGTGTTGAGCAAGTAAAAAGTGTGGCGGGCTACGGCCCGCCCTTTGTTTATAATAGGAGTAGGGGTTCACGCTTGCATCTCTAATTCACGTCCACGATATTGATCGACCCGCCCCCCTCCCCTTTTAGTAAATCAATTGAACTTCATATAAATCTGAGAAAGGAGAAAAGTGATTATGCCTGAGCAAGCTTTAATCAGCGAAAGCCAAGCAACAGCAACTTCAGCGCCAGAAACTCGCATAGGCGAAGAAATTGTAGATTTTTTGCGGGAGATTCAGCAAACTCCGAGAGAATATTGGCCAAACTTACTTCAGATGATTCGGCTATTTCGCGAAACATTAGAAATGAAGCCAGGAACCCCCGATACTTCGATAAAAGCTACAGACGAAATTAAGACCATCGATCCCCTACAGCAGCACGAAGCTCTGAGCAAATTGCTACAGTCTTGGGTTGACGATGGAGATGAACAGGAGCAAACAGAAACCGCTGAAGTTCTCCGCAAGGCACTAGAAGAAAATCCCGTGCATATATAAGAGCATTCCATGAGCAGAATAGTGTTCTTAGATTCTGGGCCGTTAGGAATTGTTACCAATCCCAAAGCCACCTCTCCTTTATATCAAGAGGGCAAACTTTGGCTGCAATCTTTGCCCATGAAAGGTTACATTGTAATGCTCCCTGAAATTGCTGACTATGAGGTGAGGCGCGAATTAATTCGTGCAGGTAAGGCGGCAGGCATTAGACGACTTGATGAACTTAAATCGCAACTTCCCTACCGTCATTTGACTACAGAAGTAATGCTTTTAGCAGCTCAGTTGTGGGCTGATTCGAGAAGGAGAGGAAGACCAACAGCCGAACCTAATGCACTTGACGGAGATGTGATTTTGGCGGCTCAAGCAATATTGGAGGCCAGTGAAGGCAATGAGGTGATAATTGCGACAACAAATGTGGGGCATTTGTCGCAATTTGTTGATGCTCGCGAGTGGCGACTAATTCAGTAATCTTTAAATCGATCGCACTTACCTAATCCCTGCTATACTTTCAACTACAGATATTTTTGCAGACACCGTTAGCGAGATAAACAGCATGGTGGAAACAGTGGACACAATCGAAAAAATTGACGATCGCACGCAAACCCGCTACTGGGGTCAAGTTACAGTTATAGACGCGGGCGATCGTTATAAGATCAATCGCATTGAAGTCAAGCCGGGGCATCACATCAGCACCCAAATGCACTATCACCGCAGCGAACACTGGGTTGTCGTCTCCGGTACCGCTAAAGTTATCTGCGACGACAAAGAGACGATTCTCATGCAGAAACAGTCAACCTATGTTCCCATGAATACTGCTCACCGCGTAGAAAATCCAGGCGTTATACCCCTGGTGATGATTGAAATCCAAAATGGTGAATACCTCGGCGATGATGACATTATCCGCTTCGCCCAAGATAGTCACGAGGAAGATTGATCCTAGATCCAAATATGAAGCAATCCCAGACGCTAGGGAAAAGCTTCGCACACCGAACAATGATCGAAAGCATCCAGGATACAAGCCCCCGGATTAATACGTGGGGTCAATGCTTCAATCTAAAATCTAAAATCTAAAATCGATTGACCTACCCAGCGATCGGAAACAAGATAAATCCTACAATTAAAACTGTAGGGGCAATTTCAGAATTGCCCCTACGTTGTTATATTAAGTTTCTTAAGGACTAGAATTTGATATAGCAATTGGCGATCGTCCTACGGCAAAGAAGCGTTTTTCAAATCTACATTTGCCATATTGGCATTCTTTAAATTAGCACCTGTCAAGTCCGAACCGTTCAAATTTGCACCGTTCAAATTTGCATTGGTCAAATTTGCATCCCGCAAGTTGACTCCCTGTACGTCCATTCCCGACAAACTGCCACCTCTGAGGCTGACATTCGCTAAATTCGCTACAGACTGGCGAGCATTTCTCAGGTTTGCACCCGCCAAATTGGCGCTTTCTAAATTAGCGCCGATTAAATTAGCGCTGGTGAGGTTGGTATTTTTCAAACTCGCAATCACTAAACCCGCCATACTTAGATTAGCACGGCTCAAATCCGCACCCTCCAAATTAGCCCCGTGCATTTTAGCCGCAATTAAACTCGCACCTTGCAATTTAGCTTGTTTCAGATTGGCTTCGTTCAGTTTGGCTTCGTCCAAATTTGCACCGTTCAAATTTGCACCTCTGAGATTCGCACCGCTCAAATCTGCCCCGCTCAGATTCATACCAGCAAGTTGCGCTCCCGTCAAGTCACATTGGCTACATTTTTTAGTTTCTAATAGTTGCTTGACGTGGGATACGTTTTCTGCCTTTACTCCCGAGGCCCAGCCCATCGCAATTAGCAGCCCTGTTGTTGTTAAAATTCCAAGTTTCATATACCCACCCTCAGCAAAATCTCTCTTTTAATAATATCCCACATTATTAAAGAGGTTAGGGTGATCAGTCTCTTTGAGAAACTGTGACAATCATCACCCTGTTGTGCACAAAATATGCAATAATTATTGACGTTTCAACTCCCCCAAATTATTGTAACGAATTATTGCTTCTTCAGGAACCAAAAAGGAAAAGATTGCGTCGGTTCGAGACGAACCCCAGCGATGCTGTTCTGAGCAAATGTATAGTCCTTATCCTGCCAAAGAGGGATGAAAGGTACATCTTTACCCAGTATGTCTTGAATTTCGGCAAATATGCCTTTGCGGGTTTCAGGGTTTGTTTCTTTGCGCTGCTGGTCGATCAGTTGATTTACCCGATCGCTATAATAAAACGAACCCTGACTTTGACTTGCACCCTTGGAGCAGCCCCCAGCCTCCGAACCTGTGGCACAATCTAAAAACGGCTGAATGTAATTGTCAGCGTCAAAAAAGTCGGCGGACCAATCCACTAAAACCGCAGGATAAATTCCCTTCTCTATGTTTTGAAACAAAGTCGGAGATTCAACGCTGTTAATTTCTACCTGCATTATCCCGTCCATTTTGAGTTTAGTTTGCGCCTCGATCGTACTGGCGACTAAAGCTCTTTTTCTGGAAGCCGAAGCATACCAAATTGGCAGAACAAAAGGATTTGTAGCCGAGTATCCCGCTTTCGTTAAAAGTTCCTTAGCTTTTGCGGTGTTGGCGTCGCCGTACAGTTCTTTGAAAACCGGTTTTTGAACGTCCAAGGTTGTGGGAATCAGACTGTAAAGCGGTTGTGCTTGTCCCTGCAGTACGCGCTCGTTAATCAGGGGGCGATCCATCACTGATGCGATCGCTTGTCTCACTTCTAACTTATCCAGCGGTTTAGACTGCATATTCAGCGTCATGTAATTAACCGTACTGCTTTCCCCCGCGATTTCCTGCCATTTCCCTTTTTTTGCTCCCTCGTCCAAGCTGCGAACTTGGTCTGCATCCAGAGACAAATAAGCCACATCGACTGCACCAGTCTGAAAAGTATTGAACAAATTTGACGAACTAGAAAGCAGCAAAATGTCAATTCCTTGATTAACCGGCTTTTCCCCCCAATACTTGTCAAACACGTCAAACTTGAGAGAATCGCTGCCGTATTTCGCCAGCTTGTAACGTCCAGTTCCCACAAAGGTATCGGGTTTAAATTTACCCTGCCCAATCTCGTAAGCTTTTGGAGAAACCGCACACATACCGGAAAATGTCAACAGGGAAGGAAAAGCAGCAAAAGGCTTTTTGAGTTGAAAAGTTAATTCGTATTCGCCCGTCGCTTTCACCGATTCCACTGTATCGCTCAACAACAAAGCCGGACTGCCGCCATTTTGGATAAACCGCTGCAAGGAAAATTCCATTGCTGCGGCGTTAAACGGTGTGTCGTCGTGAAAAATAACTCCTTGACGCAAGGGGACTGTATATGTCAATCCGTCTTGGCTAACTTTTGGCATTGCTGTCGCTAAGTGGGGGATTAACTCTGTAGTTCCCGACTTGTAAGTGTAGAGAGTGTCGCCCAAATTTCGCAGCAATTGTCCTGATAAGGTTTCGTAACCGTCTGCAGGGTCGATCGTCCGCAATTTCAAGGTTGTGCCAATAGTAACGCGGTTATTAGCATTTTCGCCGCTCGCAGTCACCGATCTACGTGGTCCCTGTCCGCAACTTGCAGTTAAAAAGCAGCACAGAAAGAACAGAGCTATTGCTTTAATCACTGAAGGTTTTATACGTATTCTAGGCTGCTGCTTGTTAATTCCCATCGTCTTTTTTTGACACTCCAAATTATTGATTATATTATCAGGACTTACGCACTATTAGACTAGAAACCGGATTTATTTGTAGATTCTCCTGCAATACAAATATCGCTGCCTAACCACAGCAACTTAAAAGCTTGGTGATGTTCGATCGGTTTGAGATCCTTCGGCTCAATTTTTATAGCTTGCTGGCTCATGAGTATTCTTGCTAAGAAGTGCGGCGATCGTCTTAATTAATTCATCCGGTGCGATCGGCTTTGCCAGATGTCGGTGGAATCCAGCTTGCAAAGCTTGCTGTTTATTAAACTCGCCCGCATAGGCAGTCAGGGCGATCGCGGGAATCAGCCCACCCCGTTCTGGCGGTAAGGCTCGCACTTGCCGCAACAGCATATAGCCATCCATCCCCGGCATTCCAATGTCGCTCAACAGGACATCGGGCTGGAAATTAGTCAACGCTGTGATGGCTTCTTGAGGGACAGCGACCGTCAGTACCTCTGCACCTGCATCTTCTAGCAAAAAGGAAATCAAGTCTCGCATATCCGGCTCATCATCTACAACCAGTATCCGCATCCCGGATAACGGTTCATCCGCAGTCGATCGTTCCGAAAGTCCTGCAAGAGAGTTTTCTTGTCCCTTTACCTTCCCTGATAGGGGCAGTCTTACAGTAAAGGTAGCTCCTAGCCCTTCACCCGGGCTATCTGCGACAACGGTGCCGCCGTGCAGTTCGACTAGATGGCGCACGATCGCCAGCCCCAATCCCAAGCCACCAAAATTGCGGGTTGTGGCGCCATCTTTTTGCCGGAAGTAGTCAAACACGTAGGGTAAAAACTCGCGTGCGATGCCAATCCCTGTATCCGCCACCGTAATTTGAGCGTGATTGCCAACACGAGTCAAATTCACCTCAACGCGCCCTCCGGCTGAGGTGAATTTGACCGCATTAGAAACAAGATTCCAAACAATCTGCTGCAAACGGCCCGAATCCCCCAAAATCTGTCCCACCTGAGGATCTAACACAGTCCGAATATCAATGGATTTGGCAACTGAAGCCAAATTGACGGTTTCGATCGCCGATTCCACCGTTAAAGCTAAATCGACTGGACGCATATTAAGACTGAGCTTGCCTTGAAGAATTTTCGAGACATCGAGCAAATCTTCAATCAGTTCACTTTGCAGCCTGGCGTTGCGTTCGATCGTCGCTAACGCCTGTGCCGTTTTCGCCGCATCCAGCTTGCCAGTTTGCAGCAGCTTTGACCAGCCCAGGATGGGATTGAGGGGCGATCGCAATTCATGGGATAGTACCGCTAAAAACTCATCCTTGATCCGATTTGCCTGTTTTAGCTGTTCCGCTTGCTGCTGGAGTGAATCGTTCAGGCTTGCCCGTTCCAGAGCGATCGCAATTTGGTCACAGGTCGATCGCAGCAGCTCGATTTCTGCAGGCGTGAAGTGCGTCCGAGTCCGACTGGCAAATGAGAGCGTTCCTAATAACCGCCCTTGAGCGATTAACGGTTGACCCGCGTAAGCCGTGATGCCCATTTCAAAGAGGGCTTTAGCATTTGGATGAGTGGAAATTTGGGCTTGATTCAAGATTAGTTGCTGCTGCGTTTGGGCAACGACTCCACAGAGATATTCACCTAATTCGATCCATGCGATCGCCTGCACCCTTTCTTCAGAGAGGCCGTCGTAGTTTCTCAAATGCAGCATCAGGCGGTTGTCTTTTTCTTCCACCATGAAGTTGTAGTAACAGTGCAGATCGAGTTGCACTGAAAGTTTGCGGAATAGCGCGTGCATCAAAGCCAGAGGCTGTTCTGTCTTCAACAGATCGCGGGTAGTTTCATAAAGCAATTGCAGTCGCTCACTTGCTTGCCGTTGTGCGGTCTTGTCCTGCATGATTTTGACAAATCCCTGGGGATAATCGGCTTCATTAAGCAGGGGCATCATCAATCCACTGGCCCAAAAGCGATTCCCATCTTTGCGGACGTGCCAGCGTTCGTCTTCGGCCCGTCCTTGGAGTAGAGCCGTTTGCTTCTCGCACTCGGCTTGTCCTTGTTCGTTATCTTCGGGCGTGAAGATCATCCGAGCGGGGCAACCAATTGCTTCTGTCTCGGTATAGCCCAACAACCTTTCTGCCCCTGAGTTCCAACTGGCAATGATGCCGTTAAGGTCGAGGGTGAAGATGGCATAATCTTTGGCGCTTTCAAAGATCAGACGGAGGCGGGATTCACTCTGGCGCAGGGATTCCTCAGCTTGTTTGTGGTCTTCAATATCAACACAAGAGCCTATGTAGCCCAAGAACTCACCTTCCCATCCGTACCGAGGAACAGCTTCATCCATAATCCAACGGTATATGCCATCAAAGCGTTTCAAACGATATTCCATCTTGAACGGTTGACGGGCATCAAAGGCAGTCACATAGGTGTGTAAACACCGATCGAGGTCGTCGGGGTGGACTCCTTGTGTCCAACCATTGTCCCTTTCTTGTTCGATCGTGCGTCCCGTAAAGTTTAGCCACGGGAGGTTGAAGTAATAACAGAGTTTATCGGTGCCAGCCATCCAAATCAGCACAGGGGCAGCATCTGCCATCAGCCGGAACCTTTCCTCACTCTCCCGTAGTGTGGCTTCGGCTTGTTTGCGATCGGTGATATCGTTGACCAGTGCTGCAAACCCTTCAACTTTTCCCTGGCTATTGAAGCGGGGAACATAGGTTGCATTGACATAACGGGTTACACCATCTTTGTAGGGAATTTGGGTTTCAAAGGTCACTTCCTCTCCTGCCAAGACTTGCTCAACATAAGGACGAATCCCTTCATAGGCAGTTTCGCCTAAAACCTCTCGGAGGTGCTTGCCAAAGATTTCCGCTGCCGGATGTCCAAACCATTCTTCATATGCTCGATTGTTGAAGCGGTAGCATTGGTCTGAGTCTACAAAGGTGATCAAGGCAGGCACGGCATTGGTAACTAAACGAAGTTCTGCTTCTCGTTGTTGCAATACCTCCTCGGCAAGTTTTCGATCGGTAACATTTCGGAAATAAATGGTAATCCCGTTCGCGGCAGGGTAGGTGCGAACTTCATACCAACGATCGTGGTCCGGATAAAACGCCGTGACTGATAAAGCCACGCGCTCGTTGGCCACGCGCCGATAAACCCGCTCAAACTCGCTGCCCTTGAGTCCTGGGAATTCTTCCCACAAATTCTTCCCAATCAGAGCGCCCGGAGTGCGGTCTAGCAGAATTTCCGCTGACCGATTCAGGTAAGTGAAACGCCAATTCTCATCCAGGGAAAAGAATCCATCATCAATGCTTTCCAGAATGTTCCGACTCTGCTCTTCGCTTTGACGCAACGCTTCTTCGGCTTGTTTGCGATCGCTGATGTCGATGAATACGCCCCGCGTCGAAATTAGGATGCCCTCAGCGTTGTAGGCGCAATCGCCCTTTGCCAAAATCCAACGAACGGTGCCATCGGCCCACAGCGTCCGATATTCTATTTCAGTATGCGCTTGATTCGCTTTTAGCTCACTGATGACGGTGTGAACGAATGGACGATCGTCGGGATGCACAGCTTCTAACAACACCTGCACCGACATTGCTGTACTCACGGGTAAACCAAACATCGCTTTGGCTCTATCCGTAAAACTCATCGTGTCTGTTTCTATATTCCAATACCACAAACCAAAATTGCCGCCTTCGGAAGCGAGTCGGAGCTGTTCTTGGCTCTCGCGCAACGCCTGGAACGATCGATCGCGCTCGAAGGCGATGCTGGCAACTTGGGTGCCGAACTCGGCGAGTTTATATTCCCACTCCGTCGGCCTCCGCGCCTCGCTAAAGCAAAGCATCAGCGACCCCAGAGCTACATTGTCCTGCCCGATCACGGGCTGAGAATGACACCCTAGAATGCCATGAGCCACGCATAAATTTCGCCATGCTTGCGACCAGCCATCGTCGTTGGCAATGTCGGCGCAGGTCACGGGCTGACCGCAATACACTGCTTCGCCGCAGGTTCCAATGCACAAATCGTTAATCGGAGCATCCTTGAGTCCTTCACCAAAAGACGGTGGAAAGTCTGGAGTAATGGAAGCGTTAAACGTCAGTCGCCGATCGTCGGCTAGCAGGAAGCAGGCGCGGGTACCCGGATTTAGTCTGGATACTGAGCCACACACGGCTGCCAGACAGTCGTCTAGTGGCTGTCCGAATGCGATCGACTCCAGCAGTCGTTTCTGCTCGATTAGGATGAGTTCCGCCTGTTTGCGATCGGTGATGTCAGCAAGCAAAACGGTCAGTCCACTGGGCGAAGGGTAAATTCGATGGTCGTGCCAACCATTCCAAGGAGAGTAGAGATAATCAAACTGGAGCGGCTTTTGTTCGCGCATTGCCCGATGAAACTGCACATAAGCATCGGTGTCAACGGCAGCGGGAAATAGCTCCCAAACGTTCTGACCCAGAATCGCTGACCGCGGCATTCCAACCATTTCACAGTAGCGATCGTTGGCATAGGTGTAGCGCCAATCGCGATCGAGGATGTAAAACCCATCGTTGATGCTAGAAAGTACCGTTTCTAGTTGTTCTTTTGCCTCAGTCGCCGCAGCTTGTGCTGCTTCGCCCTGCACCTGTTGTTCTAGTTCCATTGCCTGCTGTAAATTTTGCAAGGCTGCTTTCGCGTTTTTTATAGCAGTGCGCCACGATTGATTGAGTGAAGCGATCAATCCTGCCGCGATCGAAAACATACCCAACCGAACTATTGTCTGTAGATTAGCGCTCTGTAACGAATAGAACGGCTCAATAAAAAAATAGTTGATTGCCAGCGTGGATAAAATTGTTGCCAGCAACCCGGCCCCGAAACTGCCATACCAGGTACTCACTATCACCGCGATGAAAAACAGGGGCGTCGTGGTTGGGTAGATCCACGGTAAAAGCGATCGCGTTAGCCCCAGTGCCAGTGCCACGGAGAGGGTCGCCACACCATAGGGAAATAGTCGAACTCTGAAAATGCTGTTGATTCCCTCTAAACTCACCCTTTGTACTCCTTATCCGAAAAATATCTTCCTCGCTGCGCCTTACTGCAACGCTTCGCGAATGCATTAAGGCGAATTACCTAACTCGTCCAGCAAGATGTAAATTTGCTCGAGTGCCCAGCCAGAAGGGGCAGCGTGTCCATTTTCCCAACGATTAATCGTGGGAATGGTCATCCCTCATTCATCCGCCAACTTTTTCTGAGACAGCTTCAGCGCTTGCCCCAGTTCTCGCCCCCAATTATCGATCGCTGCTTGTTCCGCCCTCAGCCGTTCTATTTTTTTGAGAGGCCTCAGAATTAACAGGTATAAAGCTTTTTATATTTTACACCTTTGACAGAGCCCGGAGGTCAGTCATCTCTCTCAAGATAGGTTTTAGTTGTTGCGGCTTGAACATATAAACGCTTCAGCTTACAAACGCGCGTCTATTACCGGGGACGGTTTGGCTTTGCTTGAAAGTCTCTGGTTTATGCTTGCCCTAAAAGTTCTATTTTTGATGGTGTTGTGCCTGATTTTAAACACGCGATAGGCTTCTGTTTTCTTCATCCCAGAAAGCTCTCGGGCCTTGGATGACTTTGTGACGTAAGTCATAACTGTAGAGTTTGGCCATGAGCGGATTGAACATTATCAAGGTGAGGGACTATCTCTAGTATCTGTCCTAGCAGCCTTGGCGAGTGTTAGTTATATTATTATTATTCGGATGTAAGCGGATTGGATATGATTCATGATTCATGACTCCGCCCAACAACGGATACTTGCTTTCCGAGAGGAGTTGTAAGCAGTTCAAAATTTTAGACCAAACTTCCATGTCCCAGATTCCTCTGTGGAATAAATCTAAAATCGACTAACTTGCTTTAAATTCCTTTGAGGAGCGATCGCCAATCCCGACAGCGTTTCAGGTAAATGCGAGCTACCCGATCGCTCGGATTTGTCCGCAAACATTCTTCAAACAATTTCCCCGCTTCTCGGAAATCCTTGCGATCGCACAGTAACATAGCTTCATTATATACAGGCAAATTTGCTAGCTTGGCAGACAGAATTTCCGGCGGATCTGCATCAAATACCTCATAGACTACGACATATTGAGATTTTCCTTTTACCTGTACTTTATCCACAATCCTAATAGCATAATCGTTCGGATTTCGCAACCGTTCCAAAGTCTGCTGAGAAATTAACAGAGGTACGCCGTAATCTTTGGTCAATCCTTCAATGCGAGATGCTAGATTAACAGCATCGCTAATCACAGTGCTGTCCATTCGGCTTTTACCCCCGACTGTCCCCAGCATCAAAGAACCCGAATTGATGCCAATTCCAATTTGAATCGGGATGTAGCCGACGCCTTGACGGTATTCGTTGTAATTTTTTAGGAGATTTAGCATTGCAATACCCGCTTTCACTGCATCATCTGCAAAGTCACTAAACAAAGCCATAATTGCATCGCCGATGTATTTGTCAATAAACCCGTTATTGCTAGTAATGGCAGGCTCCATCCGCGAAAGATAAGCATTGATAAATTTAAAATTTTGTTGGGGAGTCATAGTTTCTGAAAGCGTCGTGAAATCGCGAATATCCGAAAATAGCACCGACATTTCCTGCTGCACTTGGTCGCCTAGATTGACATCTATAATACTTTCATATCCCAACAAATTTAGAAATTGGTGAGGCACAAATCTACCGTAGGCATCCGTTAACTCTGATTCGGCATCCAGGGATTTTTCTAAATTTTGATTGAGATCAAATAGTTTCTTAATAAATAAATGGCGATCGGCTTCCGCTTCTTTGCGTTCCGTGACATCTTGAAAAACTGCGATCGCAAAAGCAACTTTGCCACCCTCGTCAAAAATTGGCGTTCCCCAAATCTCAAGGGGAATTTTCTTGTGGGATTGATGAATTTCCAGATCCTCAGCCGTCGCGTTTTCGCCCCTCAAAGCTCGGACGATCGGCAAATTCTCGAAAGGGTAAATAGTGTTAGTTCCCGCAATATAAATTTGATAACTTTCTGACAAATCCTCAACTGCATTTAATGGCAAAACTCCTTGACCGAGTAACTGCTGTCCGGCGTGATTTACATAGTAAGGTCTGCCTTGAGAATCCAGCACGAGCACACCTATGGGAATCGCTTCGAGAAATTGAGCCAGCTTGACTTCGCCTTCGCGCACCGCCTCGAATGCACGAGATCGCAACTCAGTTTCAACCGTATCGGAATGTTCAGCAGTAGTTTCCAGCAAGATTTCCAGATCCGCTTTTTCCTCCTTCAAGTCTTCCACTTGCTGGCGCAATCTTTCTATCTCTAAAAGTAGCTGTTCTCTAGATGGTTGTTCTTCCAGCATAACTCGAGAATTGGCGCCTCGACTAACAAAAAATTGCTCAACAGCTCGCACCCTAAAAGTAATCGTGTTTCTAGAAAAATTCCAACTCCAAACCTGGCATCAGGCGCTGGAAATTCTTCAAAGATTTACCGTGCCAAGCTATGCTTTGAGAACCTTGTACCGCCATTTGCACCCTGGCTGTTTTGCGAACCTCGATAATAAACTTCGATAGCATATTGATGCCAGAACTGTTCAAAAATTCTAACTGCTGCAAATTGAGGGTAATTTTCGTCGGTTCCACGTCGGCAACCTTCGCCAGCAACTCCGCTATCGGCGTGTACTCTGCAGGCCCGCTCAGCCTTAGAGATCCAAGAAAACTCACGGTTGCCGTTGCTGGATCGTAACAGATTTGGTAATCTCGTGTATTAATTTCCATAGCCACAAAAAAAAGTCCCTTAGATATTATCGATCGCCAGCGTTGCTTATACTGTTAATTGCACCATAGTTGTCACCGCAATTACTTCCGGGTCTTGGTGCACGGTCTGGAATTTCCAGCCAAGTTTAGCAGTATAATCGGTGAGCATGGTCAACAAACCCAATCCAGAATTGGTACAGCTTTCGTCAGCAGCATTTTTTTCCAGCCGCTGAATGTAAAGTTCGCTTGGCTCCGAGGACAGCAACTGCTGAATATAAGCCTGAAACTTGTCCACAGCTTGCGGAGAGATGCTGTTAGCAACTGAGAAAATCACACCGTCGCTCTCTAATTGCAGTTTAATATCGATCGGGTACTCCGAGGTTTCATCATTAAACTTCATGGCATTTTCTAATAACTCGTTGGCAATGTAGCTAACAGCGCTTTTTATTTCAGCTTGTCTTTCAATTGTCGAGGGATCGTCTTGGTTGCGCGGAAAAAAAGTCGTCAGGTAGTCAGCGAGAAAATCCGCAGACAAACCGTTGTTCCGCCACCGCTGCTTGAGAGGAACCGAACTCGGAGAAAATCCCATTATTAAGTATTCTTGGCTAGCGGGCTGCTCGATGAAATGGCCGAAAATCTGGGTCATATCGGTGTAAGAGCTAAAGTTTGAGATGAGGGGCCTCACTAAATATATTTTAAACTTTAGAAGGGATATCCAAGTAGTTATTTTTGTTTGAGTACCAGCAATGTGATGTCATCAAAAACTTTTTGTTCGCCGATGTGCGATCGCACGTCGTTAATTACAGCCTGCCTGATTTCGGCAGCCGAACGCTGCGAATTAATCTCTATTACCTTAATTAACCGCTCTAAACCATAAAGCAGTTTATCCATATTTTTAGCTTCCGTAATCCCGTCAGTGTACAGCACTACCACATCTCCTGAATACAACTGCACAATAGTTTCAGCAACGAATTCAGCAATATCTGCATCCAGTCCGATCGGGAAACCCAAATCGATCGTATCAAACCGCTCTACACAACCGTTAGACCGCACTACAATCATTTCTTCGTGCTGGCCGCTCAACTTCAGCATTCCCTGCTGATAGTCGAGCAAGGCAAGGCTAGCGTTTCTGTCGCATTTCATCCGCTGGATGTTATCGTAAATTACACTGTTAATAGCGCTGAAAAATTTAACCGGGTCTGATTCATTGTAAGCAAGCAAAGTTCGGACTGCCGTTTGAACCATAATCATTACAACGCCGCTCTCCAATCCATGTCCCGTCACGTCGCCAATGCCAATTATCACTCTACCTTTGTGCTGGAGTACGTCGTAATAGTCGCCCCCTACTTCATCGGCAGCTTCCATAAATCCCGCAATATCTAAGCCCATAACTTCCTTGAGTTCTCGGTCTTTCGGCAGCAGCATCTGCTGAATCTTGCGAGTAACGTCTAGTTCTGCGCTCATTCGGATATTTTCAGCTTTTAAGCGATCGTTGAGAACAGTAATTTCTTGATTAGCAGCAACTAAGGCATCGGCAATTTTGTTAAACGCAGCCACCACTTGCCCCAGTTCATCTCTGTTATCCAAAATAATTTTGTGATCTACATTGCCAGTTGCCATCTTTTTTGAGGCTTCGTCTAGGACAAATACAGTTTGCATAACGCTTCTGTAAAAAGCTACAAATAAATAAATAACTATTAGTAAAGTTATTAACACCAAAACCGAAATAAAAAGTTTTTTTGTAATAAAACTCTCAATACGTTTGTGCAGTAAGAAGTCTAATTCCTTAGAAGTTTCGTCCCATAGTTCAAAACTCGAATCCAGAACTCTATCGCTTCCATCAAGATAGGCATAATATTCCACTAAGGCTGTGGGATTAATCAGTTTATCTAGTTGCGCGGTTAGCAGATCTACTACCGAGTTAAATTTTGTCAATTTATCGCTTAATTTCGATCGCAGATTCCCGTGACGATTATTGCTAAATCCTACCTCCATATTGATTGCTAAATCATGATTAAGTTCTCTCAATTTCCCAGCCAAAGTAATCAGTTTTGCTCTTGTTTCAGGTTTGGCATAGGAAAGCAAGCTGTTTTTTTGAGAAATTAGTCTAATTTCTGATAAAATTTTTTGCATTTCTGGAATCTTCAGCAAAGTTGCATCCATTAAATAATAGGTATCTAAATCAGGGTCTAATATGAGATTGGAAATATCGCCGATGTGAGCGCTCAATCTATTAATATCTTCTGTTTAACTTTGACATACAAAATCGTAAGTTTCTCTACTCCACTGGCGGCGACGAAGTTTAAATTTTTGCCAATTGTGATAGATTTTATTAAAATACTCGCTAGAAACTAATTCTTTTCCTAACTGACGGTCTGTATATACCAGGGATTGAAAGTTCGCGTCAATCTTAGCTTCTAAATCTGCTATCGTATCTTGCGGGCTTAAATTTGTATTTAAAGGCTGATAATTTAACAGTTGAAGTTTTGGTATGTATTGCCTCAACTGGCGGGGCGGGCGCAGGTATTCATTACCGTAAATTTCTTTTTGGGCAAAATCAACCCTGCTATTAATTTCGGAAATCAGCAGGTACATGACTAAGGTTAACGGTATTGCAAATAGAAAACCGATTAGGGTAAATTTTTGAGGATAGCTCAATCGATTCATTAAATGGATTCCCAGGGATTTTCTACTCATAATCGATAGATTTAAAAAATATTGAACTAAAAAACTAACGTTTGCTACTAAAGTATTTCCCGGGACTAGGGCTCTAAAAAACAATAATGCTAATACAATTAATCAGCGATAGCTAGCTAAGTTTATAATGCGTTTCCGTCCTGTAGCAACAAGTTCTGTGGCATCCCTTTCATCTCGTCGGCTCAGCTCGCCTACCACAGTCTAAAACACCTTTAGCAGTTTTGGAACGATGAAAAGTCATTCGTGCTGAGATTGTGGGACACAATTAGAGGAGTTTAAGAATATTTACTTAAGCATAAATTTTTCTTAATACCCCGAGACAAAAAGTAAAAATTAAGTGATAACTGGGTAGTGCAAGTTTCCTGAAACACAACTGCCGGCCGCGAGTAGGAAATACTTGGGCCGCACCAGCAGTCAAGTTAGTTCTGCACAAAGGAACTAGCAGCATCAGCAAAAGTGCCTAAATAAGTATCTGCAGTTGAGTGTTCAGGAGCGATCGCGCATTGTGTAAAGTGAGGCAGAGGGCGTATGATGAAAAGAATCTCCACAAATAAATTTCCCCAGAATAAAAACCGAGACCAAAAGCAGCCCAATCCTGTAATCTTGGCTTTGGTGCTGACAGGAATTCTGGTATGGGAAATGTATCCGGCGCTAAGACACACCGCTGCGGCGAACGCGGGCGCTCTCAAAGATTCCCTTGCCCAGTTGGATAAGCAACAGCAGCAAACCGCGCAGCAATTTTCCTCAGCAGCGCTGCCCCCAAAAATCAGCTATTCGGTATTGGCACTTAATACTCTAATTTCCGAACCGGGCAATTTGGCCGAGGCTACACGCCAAAATCCCCCGAACAAATTGCCCGCAACCGTAGCAGCAGCCGTTCGCCAAGAGTTGTCGGATTCCACTGGCATTGCTGCTGACAAGTTGAAAGTAAC
This sequence comes from Microcoleus sp. MON2_D5, assembly GCF_036701905.1. Lineage (NCBI taxonomy): Bacteria > Bacillati > Cyanobacteriota > Cyanophyceae > Oscillatoriales > Microcoleaceae > Microcoleus > Microcoleus sp. MON2_D5. The sequence goes on along the minus strand of NZ_JAUBRM010000010.1, from coordinate 57,670 downwards.
GGAATCGAGCGGACAAAGTTGGCCGAATACTTGTTTAGGACTCTCGAAAGCAGATGAAATTTGCGGTCAAATGATTGTCGAAGGTTGGCGGGTTGTGGTTTCTGATGGTAGGCAAACTTGGGTTTACCGTACTAATGCTAGGGGAAATATCTTGCGTTTGGAAAAAAAGTCAGCTAGGTAAATGTACCCCTGTGAAATGAAATATAAGTTTCATTTTGGGACAGGCTTTTGGGCCTGTTCCACAAAGAGTGAATTTTCTGGTGGGAAGTTTGTTGTGGGCTTCTGGGAACAGGCAAGATGCCTGTTCCACAAAGAGTGAATTTTCTTGTTGGAAGTGTCTTGTGGGGTGGGCTTCTGGGAACAGGCAAGATGCCTGTTCCACAAAGAGTTAGTTTTTTTGTGGGTGGTTTGTTGTGGGGTGGGCTTCTAGCCCGCCCCTTGCCTTAATTTGGGAGTTGGTTTCTTTCGATGATGCCGCCGCCCAAAAGCACGTCTCCGTCATACCAAACAGCCGCTTGTCCGGGGGTAATGCTCAACTGCGGTTCGTCAAAAATCAACTTAACTCTTGTACCGCCGGCTTTTTCCTCTGCTTGGGAGGGTTCCACAGGAATAATTGTAGCGGGGACGGGGTGCGATCGATATCGAATCTGTACCTGAGCCCGAATTGGAGCCGTGGGCGCAGCCACAGAAACCCAATTCACTTTCTGGACAGTACACTCAGATTCTACTGCCAACTGTCGATCGCCCACAATTACCCGATTGCCAGCAGCATCGAGTTCAATCACGTACAGCGGTTCCGGTGCAGCAATCCCGAGTCCCTTCCGCTGGCCGATAGTGTAGTGGTGTACGCCGTCGTGCTGTCCGAGCACCCGCCCAGACTTGTCCACAATGTCACCCTTTTGCGGCGCAATGTACTTGTCCAGAAAAGCCCGCATCGAACCGTTACTTTCCACCAAGCACAAATCCTGACTTTCCGGCTTATCAGCAGTTTTCAGACCAAATTCCGCCGCAATTCTGCGAGTTTCTGTCTTGGTAATTCCCCCCAAAGGAAACTCCGTACCCGCCAACAAATCCTGTGTTAGATCGTACAAGAAATAAGACTGATCTTTCGCAGGGTCGATCGCCCGCAGCAACTGATAGCGACCCGTAGCAGCATCGTAAGTAATGCGAGCGTAGTGCCCTGTAGCGATTTTTTCAATTCCGAGTTCTTCCCGAGCATACTTAAGCATTGGCCCGAACTTCACAGTTTTATTGCACTGCGAACAAGGCAGAGGTGTAACTCCTGCACTGTAACCCTCCACCAAATAATCGACAATACTTGCCTGAAAGACCTCGCGGCTGTCAACAATGTGGTGGGGAACGCCCAAATCTTCGCAAATTTTAGCGGCATCGACCATTCCCTCAGAGCAACACTGACCTTTGCCCTTCATCAACCACAGCGTTAAACCCACCACTTCATATCCCTGATGGTGTAAAATTGCGGCTGCTGCGGAACTATCGACCCCGCCGGAGAGGCCTACAACAATCTTGTTCATGGTTGGGGAGAAATTGCTATTTTACTGTTACTTTGTTCGATCGAGCTAATTCATTGTAGCACTAAAATACTACAAACTGCGACTGCTGCTGTTAGCTGAAAGCTTACCACCACTGTAATCGAAATGACTATTCAAAAATTTGTTGTGACCGCCGACCAAATGCGGCAAATAGAAACGAGAATCTTTGCTGCTGGAATGCCAGTCGCAGCTTTAATGGAAAAAGTCGCGGGACTCATTGCTAGACGCATTCAGGCGCTTTTGAAAGCGGAAGGAAGTTCGGCAACGGGCAGTGTACGGGATTTAACGGATAGAAGGAAAAGGGAAGAAGGAAAAAATCTTGTTAATTCTCAATGGCCAGTTATCGGCGTATTGGTTGGGCCGGGACACAACGGCGGCGATGCTTTGGTTGTTGCCCGCGAATTGCACTTTCAAGGATTCCAAGTAGTTATTTACTGCCCCTTTTCTAAACTCAAAGAACTAACAAAAAATCACGCTGATTATGCGCGTTGTTTAAATATTCCATTTTTTGACAAAATTGAACCGCTGAAAAACTGCGATTTGCTTGTAGATGGTTTATTTGGCTTTGGGTTAGAACGAGAAATTATTAACGCCACTGCCGCAGCCATTGACGAAATAAATAACTTAAATATACCAATTTTAAGTATAGATATTCCCTCGGGAATTCATACAGATACCGGAGAAGTTTTGGGAACGGCTATCCGGGCAAAACATACATTATGTTTGGGTTTGTGGAAAATGGCATTTCTGCAAGACAGAGCATTAGAATATATCGGCAGTTCCGAATTAATTGATTTTGATATTCCCGCAGCAGATATTGCAGCAATATTGGGCGAAACGCCAGCACTCCAACGCATTACAACAGCCTCGGCAACTCAGCATTTGCCGTTACCCCGATCGCCCATTTCGCACAAATACACCAACGGTCACTTACTAATTATTGCAGGTTCCCGCCGCTACAGCGGAGCAGCAATTTTGGCAGCATTGGGAGCAAGAGCTAGCGGCATCGGAATGCTGTCAATTGCTGTTCCTGAGTCGATTAAAGCGATGTTGAGCAGTCAGTTGCCAGAGGCATTAGTTATAGGATGTCCCGAAACCCAAAGCGGTGCAATTAGCGAGTTGCCAGTAGCAATTGATTTGAGTTCTTATGATGCGATCGCCGCAGGGCCAGGTCTGACATTGGAAGCGGCAATAGCTGTAGAATCTGTACTGGAGAGCGATCGACCTCTGGTTTTAGATGCTGACGGTTTAAATATCCTCGCTCAACTCGGCACAGTCCCGATTTTGTCCGAACGTTCAGCACTGACAATTATCACGCCTCACCCGGGGGAATTCAAGCGTTTATTTCCCGACTTAGCGGATCTAACGGGCGAGGATCGAATTGCTGCAACTCAAGCAGCAGCTCAGCTTTGCGGCGCAACGATATTGCTCAAGGGAGCAAAAGTTTGCATAAGTTGCAAGGAGGAGGGCGATTCCCTACCGGATAGCTACGCTTCACGTACCATCACCTACCTCAATCCCGAAAGCACCCCAGCCCTCGCCAGAGGCGGCAGCGGCGACGTTCTGACAGGCTTGTTAGGGGGACTATTAGCAACAGCGATCGCCCGCAAATCCCCCCTCCAATCAGTTGCTGCAACAGCAGCTTGGTGGCACGCCCAAGCCGGAATCATGGCTGCCAAAGAACGGACGGAATTAGGAGTAGATGCCTTTACTTTGACACAGTATTTAATTCCAACATTGCGAGAATTTGCTGAGTAAACAATCAACATGAGTTGGTAGGGTGCGTATCCCGCATCTTTGTATTGGGTAGGTGTCCACCGCGCAGCTTACCCCTTGGTTTGTATTGACAACGAAAGCCCTCATAAAAATATTACAACTTGCATTCCTTACGACAAACCAACGGGTAACTCAAACGAGTGACACTCACATGAGTGACACTCCAAGAAGTGACTGTGCATCCACAAATCCCACCAGTTATACCTGAAATATCAAAGACCAAAACTTAAATGTTGAGAGGAACCACATTATGTACACCGAAGAAAGAAGCTTGAACAATGAAACTATGGCTCTCGTCGCCGATACTACTGCTCAATCAAGTCTTGCATTTGCTGAAACCACGGGAGTAAACAAACCCACTTTACAAATGGGTTCAACAGGTCAAGCTGTCAAGGAACTACAACAGCTTCTATATCATTGGGCATATTATTTCGGGCCGATTGACGGTATTTTCGGCGTCCAAGTTCAAAACGCCGTCAAAGGCTATCAACACCGCGTCTTTTTAAAAGAAGATGGGATTGTGGGTTCTATCACTTGGGAAGCACTATACTCTGGTGCACCTGTGAATATGCCGATCGTCATGAAGGGCAGTTCTGGTAATGCTGTTAAAATTGTTCAGAATGTCTTGAAAATCAATGGATACTATTTCGGTTCCATTGACGGATTCTTCGGGGCGATGACAGATGTAGCAGTGCGGCAATTACAACTGAGCAACGCTTTACCGCAAGATGGAATTGTCGGCTATAGAACTTGGCACGCCCTCAGCAAGTTACCGCACTAATGACTGGTTGGATGAATATCTATTCCGGTTACACGAGCGAGATGACGGTTGACTAGGGGTCGAAAAACTGAATAGTTGAGTGTTGACTGTTGACTCGATTTTATTATTCCGATGCAACGGGAAACGATATTACTTTCAGTGAGCGCCCAAAATCGGTAGATAAATTAGGGATTTAGGCTTTGCCTAAGTCCCTAATTCTCGTTAAGGGGAAGGCAGTACACGGGAAGGGCGATCGCCAATTATATTACCGTTCCCGGCGATGAAAAATATTCTTAACCTTGCCGTGTTTTTTGTTAGTATACCCTAGGAAATTGGGAGTCACAATCCGGTTTATTTCCCTTCTGATTTAGTTGTAAATAGTTGCACTCAGAAAATTATTATTCCGATACTTACCTAACAAGACTTAGGCATGGGGGGCTTATTCCCGGTTTCTACGAAAAATTCCAGGTTGAGTAACGAGAAATTTAGGAATCAACCGGGTTTTTAAGCCAAGCGCGCGCAAGTCCAGAACTAGCCTTTGATGAATTTTTCTAATTTGTGAGCCATCTTCTCTACAATTCCCTCTGAAGTATCTGCAGCCGATGATTCAGCTTCAATACGCTTGACCGCATCCTCTGAAAGATTCAGCAACTGCACTAATTTTTGATAAGCAGCAGCTTCTTCAGCGTTAATTTTTGGTTCATCAGGAGTGCGAGAACTAGAAGAAATCACTTCATAGCCGAGTTGCAGGACTAATTCCCTTTCCTCTTGAGTTTCTAGTTGACCGATCAACTCGTCAAGGGGGATATTTTGCATGATGTAATCCCGCAGTTCTTGTTGCATTTGTTGTCCGTCGCTATCTGGGGCAAACAAACCGCAAAAGCGATCGAGCATTAAATCAACTTCTTCTGTCGCGAGTTGGCCGTCAGCCCAGGCCATAGAAGTAACAATCCTCAGCAGATTCATCTGGCGGGGTGTAATTGATGGAGGAGGTGGGGTTTGCATAATCAAAATTGGTAATTGGTAATTGGGAATTGGGAATTGGGAATTGGGAATTGGGAATTGGGAATTGAGCCTGATTCCTTCTTGTCTTTTCTTTCCCGTTCCTTTTTATTTATGTCACAATTTCGATAGAGGAACTCCCAGCCATCCAGTAAAGTTTTGTTTCTGAATAGCGGTGGGCTGTTCCACCGGCACGATCGAGTAACGCGTCGGCCGCGGCGGGGCGAGAGTAACACGACAAGTCCGCAGTTCGTCTTGGTGAAAAACCGTCACCTCTATTGTGTCCCCCGGCTGATAATCTTTAAGCCTCTCACTCGCTTGTTCTGCATTTACCCGAAAACCTTCGATCGCCAGCAACTCGTCCCCAGCATCAATTCCAGCCAATTGTGCCGGAGATCCTACTTCGACAAATTTCACCATTTCCCGCCCGTTTTCCGCTCCCAACATCCAACCCATGCGAGGCGTTTGGTCAATTTCGCCTGCGATGAGTTCGAGCCCGAAAGGTTCCAGATACTGGTTGTAAGGCAACTCTTCTGTGCCGTCAATATAGCGCGCGAAAAAGTCGCTCAAATCGATGCCGGCGACGGACTCGATCGTACTTTGCAACTCTTCGGGAGTAAAGCCTATTTCTGCCGGCAGCGAAGGAGAATTTAACTGTCCGTTTGATGTCAGATGCGCCGACGTGGCGTCTGTTTCCGGCTTCTGTTCAAAATCGTCGTTTTTACTCGAATTAGCATTGCCAAACTGCTGCCACATCAAACGCATCACATCGTCGAGCGATCGCTCGTTGCCGTGTTTGGCTCGAATCAACAAATCGAGCAAAAACGAAACAACTTCCCCTTTCAAATAATAGGAAACCTGCGAGTTGTCGCTGTTAGCATCCCTGCGATAAAGTTTAATCCAAGCATCCCAGCTCGACTCACTGACCGGCTGCACGCTCCGCCCCGGAGTCGTCTGCAAGCGAGTGATTTCCTTAGCCATACTTTGGAAATAACCTTTCACGCTGTAGATACCAGCTCGAAAAGGAATCACCAAATCGTAATAACTGGTCGTGCCTTCAGAAAACCATAAAGAAGGAGTGTAGTTCTCTTTTTCGTAGTCAAATACTTCCAGAGCTTTCGGTCGAATGCGCTTGACATTCCAGAGGTGAAAAAACTCGTGAGCCACCAACTGAATAAAGCGTTCGTACTTTTCCTTAGCCCGAAAATTAAAACGGGGATAGTTGAGAGTGCAGCACTGCTTGTGTTCCAAACCACCAAAACCCGAGCCGGACAAATGCAGGAAAAACACATAGCGTTCGTAAGGCAAACCGCCGAACATTTTTGCCTCGACTTCGATAACTTTTTGGATGTCTCGAATCGCGCGCTCGGGTTCTAAATTGCCTTTTCCCCAAACAACTAGCTGGTGGGATTTTCCCATCACTTCAAAATCGTAGACTTCGTGACAGCCAATCTCAAAAGGACTGTCTGCGAGAGTGTCAAAATCCGCTGCAGCAAAAGTAAGATTTTGCCCGGAAACAGGCGGCAAAGCAGTAACTGTGCGCCATTCCGGCTTCGGCGGCACAACTGTCACGGTGTAACAGTTGCGCTCAAAACCGGGCAAGAAAAAGCACAAAGCCGCCGGATTGAAATAACCGTGAGTCGAGTCTAAATGATTGGTTCGCACTGTCAGTTCGTTGGCAAAAATACGGTAGCGAACCGTGACATCTGACACCGAATCGGTCTCGATTTGCCAGTGATTTTTGCTGAGCTTGCGCCAAGGTAAAGCTCGATCGCCCGCCTGGGAGCTAAAATCTTGCAGGTGGCGGGCGTACTCTCGAACCAAGTAAGAACCGGGAGTCCAGACAGGCATTTTTAAATCCAGAACCGGCTCCGACCAACCTTGCACGCGCAAAGCTACTTCAAAGAGGTGGGATTCAGGATTGGGCATCGCCACCGAATATTGAATTGTCGGTGCTGTTAGTTGCCCCTGACAATTGTCGGCAGCGGACGAGGTATCCAAAGAAGTAACATCAGTCATTGACTTGCCAAATTAATCAAGTGCTTGAGGTTGATCAAATGGATAGTTTGGCGGTCTGGATCGATATTGATCCAACCTTTACTATCGAGTTTTTCCATAATTTTGCTGGTTTCATCTAGGGTGATATCTGTGACATCCGCTAAGTCTTCATAAGGAATATTGAAGATATCTTTGCCCTCAGCAGTTTTGTGACCGTAGTTTTCTGCCAGCTCGACTAAAGTATTTGCTAGTTTAACCGCTGGCTGGCGGTTGCGGAGTTGATAGCGGTGATTGGTTTGGCGGAGCCGCCGCACCATCAGTTGCAGCATCCGGTGGTGCAATTGCGGGTCTTTAAACAGGGTTTGGATAAATCGCTGAGCTGTGACGCTCAGCAGCCGCACCGGCGAGAGAGCAAGTACGTCATTTGAGCGGGGAGATTCGTCAAGAATTGCCATTTCGCCGAAGAACGCGCCCCGTCCTAAAATAGCCATTGATACAGCTCGATCGTTTGACAAGCGCCGGACTTTTACCCAGCCAGACACGACAAAGTAAATCGCGTTGCCCCAAGAATCCTCCATCACCACAGCTCGGCCCGGGGGATACTCATGCTTGACGGCATTTGATAGCAGCCCTCCCAAGGTTTCTGGGTTAGCACCCTTAAATAGAGGGAATAGCTCACTGAAAGCTTCTGTCTTCATGCAAACTCGCGGAGGTGGGAAATATGATTAGGCGACACCCAAGAGCTAGGGAACGATCGATGTTTGGGAACACAAACAATCTGTTGCTCCTTTAATTGATGATAAGGGTGCAGAGGCCCGGTTCACGTAACAATTGGCAGATTCTTTAATCTTAAACGGGTTTACAAGCCTGCCACTGCCTGTTGAACTTTGCCCAACAGAGGTTCTATGTATTCCGGCCAGCCGATCGCGATTGACTGCGTGTGAGCCAGAGTCTCCGGCTCGATCACATCTTTAGTCCACCTCAGCGGTTGACCTTGCATATCGCAACACACCAATCCGGCTGCTTTTGCTAAAGCCAGAGGGCCGGCGGTATCCCACACTTTAACTCTGCCGTTGAGATACAGGTACAAACCAGCTCGACCGAAGATAACTTCCATCACTTTTAAGCCAAAGCTGCCCAGCGAGTAAAATTCTGCTCCGGGGATGCTTTGGGCGATCGCCCGGGCGTAGTTTTTTTGGTCTTTGTCTCCGAGAACAATTTTACAATTTTCCGCTGTCGGAGCCGGGGGTTTGCACAGCGCGATCGGCTGCGGCGCTTGGGTTCCCACAGTTTGGAACAATCCCCAATCTTTGCCCCCAAAATACATTTGGTCAAAAGCCGGGGCGTAGAGCCAGCCGGCCACCGGTTCCCCTTCCAGCAGCAGCCCCACCATCGAAGCGTAGTGCAGTTTTCCCCGAATAAATTCTTCAGTCCCGTCGAGGGGATCGATGCACCAGAGGCGCTGGTAATTGGCCCCGTAAGCTGCTCTGGAGGTGGCGTTTTCCTCGGTGATCCTGCCGTCTTCAGGAAACAAAGCGCTAAATGCTGCCGATAGTTGTCGGTCTAGGTATTGATCGATACTCGTCACGTAGTCGTTGGGCCCTTTCTCGGAAACTTCAAAAGGTTCGGCTGCTAGCTTGTAAGCTTCTTGACCGCACTCGCGCATGGTGTAGCGAATTTTTTGATCTTGCTCTGGAGAAATATACATGAGGTTAAACATAAATTCTTTAGCTAACTTCAGCATAAAAGCTTAAGTCCTTGGAATCGATCGGTGCGTTTCACTGTTTTTGATTCGTACAGGATTTGCGCGCGGGTGTCCATAAACCCGGTTTCCTAACCGTGAGGGCCGTTGCTATACAAGCCCCAGACAGGATTCGTGGAACTCACAAAAATTTAGACATGAGGGAGAACCCCCCAGATTTATCTGTAGAGTCAAATCTAAAATCTAAAATCTAAAATCTAAAATTGATCGATCGAAGCAGCACGTTCAACAGCAGACGATAGAATCTTCTGAGGTTAGATAATTTGTGGCAGCACCTGCATAATTATAAGGAGAAGAGTTTGAAATACCATTTGGCATTAGGTCGCAAAATAGACCTAGATGGAATTGACCGCGATGCAAAACTCGGCAAATGCCCTCGCCACGTCCTGCGAGCTCTCAGAGACCGCTTAAATGCCACCGTTCATGCCCCAGATGCCGAAGCGATCTCGTTGAGCGACAAGCTGCGATCAAAAATTTCTTCTAAACCCGAACATTGGGCCGCGGCGCGCAAATTGTCCAAGCAAGTCAGCAGCGACGACGTGATATTTTGTACGGGCGAGGACATTGGGATTCCAGTGGCGGCGGTGTGTGGCCAATTGCCCAAGCGCCCGAAAATTGTAGTATTTTTCCACAATATCGATCGGCCGCGCGGCCGCGTCGCCCTGAAACTATTCGGTTTGGCTGAAAAAATTGACCTATTCATGGTCAACGCCCGCCCTCAAACTGACTTCGTCCGCAGCTATTTAGCTATACCTGAATCGCGCATTTTAGTGCTTCTAGAACAGACAGACACCCAATTTTTCACACCGGGTCCAGTTTCTGGCGATAAAAAACGGCAAACAGTTGTTAGCGTCGGATTAGAAAAGCGCGACTACCGACTCTTAGCAGCAGCAACTGCTGACTTAGATGTTGACGTAAAAATTAGCGGTTTTTCTAAAGATGCCAAGGCTTTATCGAAAGCTTTCCCCGATACTATGCCAGAAAATATGTCCCGCAAATTCTACGAATGGCCAGATTTACTGCAGCTTTACCGCGATGCAGACGTAATTGCAGTTTGTTTGGTAGACAATAAATATGCTGCTGGATCTACGGGTTTGCTGGAAGCAATGGCCTGCAAGCGACCCGTCGTCATTACTCGGACTCAAGGTATAGTCGATTATTTAGCGACCCCGGATATTGCCAAAGTTGTAGATGTGGGAGATGCAGCAGGTTTGCGCGAGGCGATCGTCCATTTGCTAAAAAATCCTCAAGAAGCTGAATCTCAAGCGCAGCGGGGCTACGAAATGGTTGTGAACCAGCACAGCAGCGAACCTTATGTCGATGTTTTAGCCCAGAAGTTGCGATCGCTTTAATAAAAATGTAGGGTGCGCCTCCGCGCACCATAACTCACGTCCGGAGGATGCACAATGCACACATTACTGCTATACATAGAAGGTCAAAATATTGATTATCTAAGTCATCTTTAAAAAGTAATGAGTTATGAGTTGCAATTAGGAATTCAATCTCACAGCAGTTATGCACCCCTACTCAATCAACTGGGTTTTTAAAACATAATCGAAAGCCTGAAACAAGTATTTTCGTCCATCCAACCCGGTTGATGCACCCATGACTATCTTACTCAACACTCAAAACTCAAAACTATTAAGACTCCCGTCCACTCGCCCACTTATCCCGCCATTTCACCGTCCCTTCCGAAACTAAAACCCAGCGGCGACAAACCAGATTTTCTCGCAGTGGCGACTGTCCTTCCCGTAGCAGCGCATACTTATAAGAAATTAATTTCCCCGCACTTTCATTAAAAGGAATTTCCCCAAACCAAGTATTAGTATTGATATACTCCAACGGGTAACCCTTACTAATATCCCAATTCCCCAACTCAGGACAATCTCCAATCACCACAATTCTTTCCCCAGGCTGAGTTCTAACGCTGTTAAGCTGCGCCCGCACAATAGTTTTCGCCTTAACTCGCTCTCCGACGCGACTAAAAATCATTACTTCCCGCGCACCCAGCTCTAAATTGTACAGCATCCCATCTTTAACTTCAAACTTACGGCGCGATAAAACTTCCGTATGCTCTCCATCAGGCAGCTCAGTATCAACCTCTGTAATTGTAACAGCATTGCCACGATTCATCGCTACAAACACCACCGAATCGCGATAGCGGCGCACGTAACAATAAACATCAGCAGTTAGATATTTTTGCCACTGACTCCCCATCGAAATAGCTGGATTCAGCCGCCGCAATCCCGACAGCAAACGCACAGCTCGGTAAATTGGCGAATCCGTATCCCACTTTTCCATCATCGGGCGGTTGTAGGGGTCATTTCCCCCATCTGTATCATCATGCAGATACTGTTCGGTGCCGTAATAAATGCAGGGAATGCCGCGAGTCGTCATAATTAAACATATCGCCAACAGCAGCATTTCTGGATCGGGATTCAACGACTGAAACCTCGGCATATCGTGGTTGTCAATAAAAGTAATCAACTCCGTCGCCCCGTAGTAGCGGTGATCCAAATTCAGGACATCTTGGATTAACTTAAATCCTGCGTCGGCACCTTTCCCCAATACTTCTCGAATTGCCACGCACAGACCAAAATCTAAAATAGTCATCCCCGACTCGTTGACAAATTCCACAGAACGATCGTTTCGAGGATCGCTGTAAATCCATTCGCCAAAAATGAAAACATCAGGTCTATGTGCTAAAATGTCAGCATTAAATTCTTGCCAAAACCAAATAGGCATATGCTTAACTGTATCAACCCGCAAAGCATCAACGCCTCTGTCGAGCCATTGTTTAATTGCTGACTTAATGTAATTGCGGTAGGCAATATTGTTTTCGTTAAAAGTTGCTAAACCCGACAGTTCGCAGTTTTGGACTTGCCATTCATCTTCCCAGTTTGTGACTTCGCCGTAGTGGTGATACCAGTTATCTTCATCGTCGTTAAAGTCAGCTATTTTTACGCCGTCGTCGTAGAGTTCCCCTTTTTTACCACTAAAATCTGGGTTGCTGTGATTGCAGACAATATCGAGCACGAGTTTCATGTTTCGCTGGTGCAACTCGTGTACTAACTTATCAAATACCGTATCTTTACTTTCTTGTGTTTGGTTAATAGAAGGATTGTCGTCTGTGGCAATGAAACGGGGATTTAGTCGCTTGAAATCTTTAGTCCAGTAGCCGTGAATAGCAGCTTGTTCGACAAATAATGCTTCTACTTGCTCAAACAGCGGAGTCAGCCAAACTGCGGTAACACCCATATCTTTTAAGTAGTCGAGTTTGTCGATAACTCCCTGCAAGTCGCCGCCCCAATATTTGCCCCAATCTTTCCCTTCTGGATCGTAAAGTTCTGGGTTTGGGCCTTCGTTATTTGCGGGGTCGCCGTCGTAAAAGCGATCGACTACAATGAAATAAATTGTTTCTTGGCGAAATTCAATGTCTCTGGTGTAGAGGAATTCTAAATCGATTTCGCTTTCGGGCTTCACTTCTTCTACCAGAGACTCAATTTTTTCTTCTGCTTCTGTAACTTCGTATTGAGAGGAAGTTTGATTGGGACTGACTGGTGTCATGAGATGTATTTTTTTATATTGTAAGATTGGTCAGTTATTGGGAGCTCAAGTCGGAAATAACTTTACCCTCGGACTGACTTTTACAGCATCATACGGAATTTACTCGTTTAAAGAAATCTTCCTTTAGAGGGAGGGCAGACTCATCCTTAAGCATTAGGTAGATGAGAGTTAATATTTAGCGGAATTATCAATCCAAGAGGCAGAGCCTCAAAAACCTGCGCTACCAGGCTAAGCCTGGTAATGAGAAAAGGTGTACTAATTGTGTGATCGTCCTTTTTTCCTTCCTTTCATTCCTCCCGCAAATTTGGGATATCTTCAACCCTCAAACCAGTTGTTTGAGTAATGCTTTGATTGTCAAGTAGATTGAGAAGTTGCCTAGAAATTTCCCGAGCATTTTCTCTCATTCCTTGCTGCATTACTTGCTACAATTCCTGTTGTAATCATTGTGCAAGTCGTTTATCCTCACATCTTGCACCATTCTGGCTCGCACAGGCTTTCGAGCCGGTTCGACAAAGAGTTGATTTTCTTGTGGGTGGGCAGGAGATCCCGCGCTGAAAGGATTATTGAGAATGGTGCAACATCTCAGCTATCCTGACTATGCAGCAGTATTTAACTAGAGCGATCTACTTATCCCAAAAAAGAGCGATCGCCCGGCATCTACCCAAGCCCTAGCTAACTACAGCCACCGCAGACTCTGGCACCTGAGAATGCTCCACCCGAAACACATTTGCACTTAAATTAGCAACTACTTGTTTCCCCTGCTGTGTCAGTTCCAAATAGCCGATCGCATCCTTCACATACCGATAAACCACATTCCAATAAAACTTCGGATAACCATCCCGCAACTCCCCCGGATTTTGATAGCCCAAAATCAGATTCTGCCCAGTTTCTTCAAACTCGTAAAACAGCGCAGCAATCTTTTGCAAATATCGCGGATCGCTCAACTGACCAATTAAATCAGCAGCGCGAACTAGGCCCGGATAATTTACCGTATCTTGATAATCTTTATCGGCCGGAACCGGGAAACGAGTTAGCTCAATATTACGCTTAACCAGCTCAGCATCAATCAGTTTATGACCGCCAAAACGCTCGTCAATAAACATTTTTCCGCGATCGACATGATAATTCATCAAACTAGCATCCGTCGCCCCCGGAGCCAGCGTTAATTTCAGGTCGCCTATTCCCGTCGCATACAGTCCCAAATCTGTTCTATCTTGTCTGCAAACACCTTTAACATACCCGATATCGTGACATAGCAAAGCAATGTGGAAGTGCAGCCAATCTTCGCAGGAAACACCCCCTTCGCGGATGTGCTTCCCACCCAGAATTGCTTGTCCCACCAAGGTTACTAAAATAGTGTGTTCGACATTGTGGTAAAGAGCATCGCTATTAGCAATATTTTCTAACGCCATACTCGCCACCCAAGCAATAATCTCTCCATAGTCAGATTTAAACCCGCCATAAGTGTGGCGGTAGCCTTCAATCAGGCGATTGACAAAAGCCTTAATCAGCAGTTCAGTTGCGTTAAACATATTCACTTCCCTGAGTCCACGTAAATTATTAAATTATTTTTATAGTTATTGTTTTTGCTGCTACCGTTTGATGTTATTTTTGGCTTAAGCGCCACAATGGATACCCGCTCCTATCGAGAGGCATCCATTGATATTATCAACAATTATGGCTTAAATTATGGCTCTCGCAACTACCAGAGCGACATACCCCATAAATAATTGATATCAAGGGGCGATCGAGGTATGACACCCCTCAATCAGCAGTACCGTGTTACATCTTCCGCGCATACCTCAGTCGATTTTAGATTTTAGATTTACTCCACAGATACATCTGGCGGCGGGAACTAGGATCTAAAATTTTGGGTTACTTACCACTGTTGTCGGAAACTTGTCTCTGTTTTGGCTGACCCCGCCCAAAAACGAGAGCGAGCGAAAGCTTAACCCCATTAATTCCTCATACACAGGATTAAGCTTGCACATAGGCGGTATGTAGAAAAGATGGTGTCCCCATAACGGAATATCTCTCTCACAAGAACAGCGGGCGAGTATAAGTTGGCACACCACGGAGTTGTTGATGGCTCTCCCACGGCAATGCTATCAAGCCACTGTCGCCCTGGTTGCACGAGGCGGGCGGGGCGAGCGCGAAAAGTTAAGTCTTGGCACTGATTTTTCGGGAAAATACTTGTAGTCAAATTCATGATCGATCTCAGTAATCATTACTAACAAAAACTTATGAATCACCCGACTTAATCATCAACGAAACCCGCTGTTGCTCCAGTGACGTGAATAAGTTTTATCCGTGACACTCGCCGCCCCCAAATGTGATGCGAAGAGCTAGCATTTGTGATTTAAAATCCGCAAAAGTGTGAGACAGATCACGCCCGCTATTCCATACATAATCTATATTTAGATAGATGGCAATAAAATAAGACACAATAACTTGCAACCCTCCGTCGCAGCTTCCCCCTCCCATAATCTGCGCTCTACTGCTCTTTATACTTACTAATATAAGGTTTCAGGCAATGATTAAACAAAAACATAAATATGCCGACCTTGCTCAACTCCCCCACACAGATACCGTGTTCCAAAAACTCCCTGTAGAAGTTAAAGATTGGGCCCAAAGCTTGCCCTGGAACCAACGGCGCTATGTCCTGTCCCTCTGCTACATATTGTGTGCATCTACTCCCGACTTGCAAGCAGAATTTTTAGATGATTATACCGCCGACGGTTTAGTCTCAAAAATGTTTGAAGATGTAGATACTCTACACCGAGTCAAAGAGTATTTAATCAGATTTCGAGTCAAAAAACAATTAAACGAATCAGATTTAAGAAGCTACATCAAACAATTTTATATCCACTCATCTCAACAATCGCGGCGAGAAACTGACCAATATTTAGAATCTGCACTCCGCTTCGTCTTGAGTACAGAAGAACGCAATAATGTTTTTAACTACATTTTGGGCTTTGAATTTATTAAAATTGTGTTTCAAATGAGCTGGTTGCAACACGAAAGATTAGCGAGACTGCAAAAAAATCAGTCCCAGTTTATTGAAACCTATATCAAGCCGATTCAACACGCACACAGAATTAATGGCATAATTCTACCGAAAGATGAGAGAATTTTTTTTGCCAGACGCACTTATTACGTTCAACTGCCTAACATTTCCTACAGAAAGCTCATTGAGTTAGTCATGGCAACTTTTACTACAGAAATGGTGAGTAATTGCGGATTTTCTATCAGCCGCCACTCTCAAGCTCTGCGCTTTGACTGCGATTACATTTACGATCCCGAACCAGAAGAAGAAAGATTTCCTACCGACTTGCAATTTATTCATTAATTTTAGGCAGTAAGGTGTACCCTACATTGCTTTTTTCTCTTTAGTTTTAGTGTCGCTTGCGGCACAGGAGAGTTTTTTTTGAAGCATGGGACTTCTACGGGGCAGGTTAAGACCGCATTTTTCAGCCGGATTTGATATAAAATACGATAGTGGTATCAATTAACCTTCCGCTTGCATTTCTTCAATGTCAAACCAGCTAACTATCACTCCCGCTAGGGGAATAGCCAGAAATATACCTAGAAGTCCTGCAGCTCTCGCCCCCACTAACAGTGCAAAAAATACTACTACCGGGTTGAGGTTAAGCGAATTTTGCATCAGTCTCGGATGAATAAAGTTGTCTTGAATTTGCTGCAAAACAATGCAAGCTGCCAATACTTTTAAAGATAGCCACACATTTTGAGACAATACAATAAAACAAACTAAGCTAATGCCCAGCGTCGCTCCGATCCCTGGAACTAAATCAAACAATCCGATAATAAAGGCTAAAATCAAGGGAAATTTCACATCTAACAGCAGAAAAATTAAAAAACTTGCTGTTGTCAAAAATAACATTAACAAAATTTGGGCCTGAAAAAATCCTAAAAAGTTTCGCTCTATTGTTAAACTTAAACGCCTGTGCAGGTGTCGGGGTATAAATTTGAGAACCAACACCCACAGCCTCTCTCCATCAAGTAACATGAAAGAAGCCACGACCATAATTAATATTAAATTCAATAAATTGGTTAAAAATACTTGTAAAAAAGCAATACTCGAAACAACTCCTGCCAAAGCTTGATTTCGCAGTTGTTCCTCAATAACTCGCAGGTTAACTTGCAGGTTTCTCGCCCGCAGGAATGTTTCCAGGCGCTCGGACAGAGGCGCCAGAGCATTCAGAAATTCAGTCATGCTGTCAATTAATTGCTGCCCCTGAGATAAAAGAGTGACGCCTACCGTGACGGTGAGACCGCCAAAAACTAAAATGGTGAGCAAGACAACGAAGGCGACAGCTAAACTTCGCGGTAAAAATCTCTGGAGAGTTCGCACCGGATAGTTGAGCAAAAAAGCCACGAGGGCAGCAATGGTGAAAACCGCGACTGCTGTTTCAAAGTAAGCTAAAAGTTGCAGTCCAGCCCAACCAGAAGCAAATAAAAGCAAAAACCGGACTAAGGCTAAATTGCTTAGCATATTCCAAAAATTGGGAGGGGTTCTTTCTTGCTCTTTCACAGGGATTTTTAGGGGTTAATACTAGAGCTCAAAAATATTGCAGAGCCCTCTTTTAGAATCGCACTTAAGATATATCTGCGGCTATCCCCCTCAAGGCAGAAAACAGATGTCGAACTGAGGTAGGAGTGGTTTCTATTCACCATAAGTTTGATCGTCACGAATACCCAATGAAACACGCTCGCGATCGAACAAACAGCCTTTCTGGGTCTAAAACGGCCTCGGAAACTCTTTGCGATGGCAGTATTGGTCGTGGCAGCCCGATCGCAACTAAAACACAAATGCTCAAAGTTGCCGGCCCCGAAAAACCGGGTTTCAGGGCCAGTCGCGAAAAATTTCAACTCTGCCTCGTGGAAGATAGTAGGAACAGGTCAATTTTTGGGATACTTGAAACTAGCACTCAACTTAGCTGAGGAACAAACGTGCTGCTATCAAAAGGCTTTGAAGTAGAAATGTATACCGGTACTCCCGAAGGTGAGGTTGTCGGTCTCTCCGATCGCATAGTTGCCGATCTAGACGGATTTGTCCGGGAGCCTGATAGCCGTAATGTGGAGTATACGACCGCCCCGCTGTGCAGCTACGATCGCCTGTTGTGCGCCTTAGTCAAGCCGCGAGTCCGGTTGCGCGAGTATTTAAAACAATTGGGCGACTATACTTTGCTGCCGGGAAGTACCCTGTCTCTCGGAGGTAGCGATCGATTTTACAGATCCGATCCCAACAACCCCTACCACACCTACATCGAGCAAACCTACGGCACCAAAGTCGTCACCGCCAGCATTCACATCAACATCGGCATCTCCCAACCAGAAATGCTGATGCGGGCCATCCGCCTCGCCCGCGTCGAAGCACCGCTATACCTGGCCTTGAGCGCCTCTTCCCCCTTCCTCGACGGCGAAGTCACGGGCTATCATTCCACTCGGTGGGGTTTGTTTCCCAAAACTCCCGCCATCGTTCCCCTGTTTGAAAGTCACAAGCATTACATTCAGTGGACTGAAGAACAGCTAGAACTCGGCACCATGCAAAACGTCCGCCATTTGTGGTCTGCCGTGCGGCCCAATGGCGATCGCCGCCCCTACTGTCTCAACCGCCTCGAACTGAGAATTTGCGACCTCGAAGTCAATCCTCTGGCTTTGTTAGCCATCACTGCCTTGCTAGAAGCTCGCATCTGGCAGATGATGGAAGACCCCAGCTTAGACCCTTTAGAACTCAGCACCTTGCCGGCGGCCACCCGTAACGAAGACTTAGTGGCCCTCACAGACGCCAACGAAATTGCTGCATCCCGGCAAAGTTTGGATGCGGAACTCACCCATTGGCAAGACGGCAGAACTATTCTGGCACGAGATTGGATTGAGGAAATTTACCGCGAAGTGTGGCCTATAGCCAAAAAACGCGGCTTTAGCTGCTTTCTCTCGCCACTCAAAAAGATTCTCCGGGAAGGCAACACGGCGCAGCACTGGTTGAAGCTACACGAGGGCGGTTCGGACACCCGCAGTATTATTCTCCAAGGAATTCAGGGGATGGCTCACCAAGAATGGGAGCTCGAAGACAACTTGTGCGCCCAGTTAGCTGCCTGAAGTACCCGCAGTTATTATAACGGGGGCTTTCACTAGCCCCCTGGCTATGCGTACTCAGCCAATAATACAAATAGCCCGAACCTCCCTGAAAAAAGTTGCAGAGCGACGCCCAAAAACAAATCAGAATATTTAATCAATGGAGTTCGACAAAGGTTATAAATAAAAGCTATAAGC
The DNA here is from genome assembly GCF_036701905.1 of Microcoleus sp. MON2_D5. NCBI lineage: Bacteria > Bacillati > Cyanobacteriota > Cyanophyceae > Oscillatoriales > Microcoleaceae > Microcoleus > Microcoleus sp. MON2_D5. Next base: position 38,955 of record NZ_JAUBRM010000010.1, on the reverse strand, counting down.
TAGATCTACCTTTGGGTGGTTGGAGAAATTTCTCAAGAGCTGTATTTTATCCTTTTAATTAGCTTCATGCCCCAACTTGTCTTGATTCACCCGCAAATCCCCCCGAATACTGGCAATATCGCCCGCACTTGCGCTGCCACAGGCACGGAACTGCATTTAGTCGGCCCCCTGGGGTTTGAAATTAGCGATCGCTACCTGAAACGGGCCGGCTTAGATTACTGGCCCTACGTCAATCTCCACTGCCACGAAGACTTAGCGGCTTTTCAGGCCTGTCGGCAGCAGCGCGGGGGACGATCGATCGGATTCAGCACTGGCGGGCGATACAGTTACGCGCAATTCCAATTTCAGCCCAGCGACTGGCTGATGTTTGGCTCGGAAACTGTAGGCATTCCCCAATTCGTCTTGGATGCCTGCGACGCCACACTTTTTATTCCTATGAGCCAGCCTGGAGTCAGGAGTTTGAACCTCTCCGTCAGCGCCGCTGTGGGTTTATTTGAGGCTAAACGACAGTTGGGCGAGCTGGGATAAATCATTATCAACACATAAATATATAGATATTTAATAGCTGCCGCAGGCTGGCAAATCTTCTTTTAAATATAAGAAATTTGTATCAAAGGGGTGAAAATCTAGATAGCAGACATTAATATATTTTATTCATTCAAAAACAGATTGTTATCAGCAACACCAAATGACTGCCAAGAGGATTCAGCAACAAAAATAAAGAATTTTAGCGGTTTAGGGTGTGAGCGAGCGCCAGCTTAGGTCTGAACACTATATCTAGTAAATATACGGTTGTTGCCTGTCCGGAAATTAGCATAAAGTCGGATAATAGGTAAGAGTTCAGAGCCTTACGGGAACGAAGATTTTATATATTCGTTCCAGCTATTGCGGTGTAAGGCTTTTGGGGTTAATTGCAGCAGGTTTGACCGAGAATTTTAAAATTTCTGACGGTTTGAGCTTGTCTAAATTTAAAAAGCAAGGTAATCTGGCCTAAGCATGGTAGCTGTCAACAATCAGAATACTTTTGCTTGTTGATTTAAACTCAGCGTCATGCGATCCCCTTGAGTGTTTCCAAGGACAGTTAGCGCTTCTCAGTAGGAGGTCGTTTTTTTGAAACGAACATATCCCCAAATTAAGCCTGTTCAGGCTAGTGAAATCGACAGAGACGGTTCTGCGGAACCATCCAAACAGACAACGCTCAGCACAGGCAGAGTTCGCTCTCTCGCCACGATCGGGCTGGCAATATCGGTAGGTGCTTCTGGCATCCTGCTACCGAGAAATGGAGACAGCGCTCGCGCGTCTGAACTCGCACCGACATCCGAATCCACCGCTGAAGTACAGCCAGTATCGGCCAACGGGCCCGCTACGTCGGCACAAGTTGACGGTTCCAGGGCCGAACAGCCCGGATCACCTTCTGAACCCGCGACGGTTAAGGTGCAGGAGGGGCAAAGCCTTTGGGAGCTTTCTCGGGATTATGAAGTTGAACCGTTGGCACTAGCAACTGCCAACGACATCAAACCCGAGACTCTACTCCAAGTTGGCCAACAGCTCAGAATTCCGACTGCGACGGAAGCCACACCACAACAGAACGCCGGCTATAGCACATCGGCTTCGCTAGATCGCGCAGCGACGGTCAATCCCGAACAAGAGTTAAATCTGACTGGCTCCGAGCCATTGGATAGTGCAGCCATGACAGCGCTGCCATCAACCGCAGCGACCCCGCTGGCCACGACGGTACCGGAACAAAGTTCGATCGACATCCCGAATGCAGACGGGGCGATCGACAGTTTGAAAAAACAGGAAAACCGCACCACAGAATCGGGTCGAACTATGTTCGGGTCGGAGGGGGGAGCAAATTTATCTACACCTGCGGCATTTTTGCCCGAGTCAGCACCGACGCTGACCTCCCCCGGATATGCAACTGGGACAACTATTCCTGACCTCGATGCCACACCTGTAATTCCCAATTCCGGGGGAGGTCAAGCAGCATCGCCCGATCGAGCATTCGAGTCAATTGAACAGTCTTTGGCAACACCCAGTTTGCCCTCGGCTGTGGTAGTCCCCCCTGCGGGAAGTACCGCCGCGCCGGCTGAGGCTCTCTACAGCGTGCGTCCGGGAGATACCCTAGATGCGATCGCCAAAGGTCACGGCGTATCGCCCAAAGATCTGATCTCCGTCAACAAGCTCGGCAACCCCAACTTGCTGAATGTCAATCAACGGCTCAAAATTCCCCAAGTAGGGTTTAAAAATCCAGGGGTGGAGGCGGCAGCCTCTTATTCTGCATCCAACTCTACATCTGTCTGGTCGGCGACTTCGGTTCCCGCATCTTTGAACCCCAGCTCGTCTACTTCGGAAATAGCCGGTGCTGGCGTTGCAGCACCCGCTCCCACAGTGCCTGTTGTCTCTCCCCTGGAGAACCTGGAAGGTCTGAACAATATTTCAGCGCCGATGGTTCCTCAAATTAACAGCATTCCGCTCACTCAAGTTTCCCAAACGATTCGCGATCCAGGGAAGCTGGCTCTTCAAGGCGAACCAACATTTACAGGTGCAGTTGACACCAGTGCCCTGCCTGGGCCAGCCAGTGCAACTGCTACCGCCATAGCTACGGGAGAATACCCGCAGCCGATCAGCTTCGTGGCAAATACTAGCGCCCCGGCTTCAAATGCCGATCCAACTAGCGCTTTACCAGAGTCGAATTCGGAGGCTCTCCCTACCGCAGAAGCTCTCAACCCTTATTCCGAACGCTTGAGGGCAGAAGTTGTCAGGCTGCGAGAGGAATATCGCGCCTCGCGCAATTCGATCGGCGCCAATGCGGTGTCCCTGACTCCAACTGACGGGCCCTCGGTCAACCCGTCTGAGGATATGCCAAGTGTCAATCCATATCTCTACACCCCCGACTATACTGAGGCGGTGCAGAATGAAATCAGCAGACCGCCATCGAGAGCGTGGTCTGAGCAGGTTCAGAAGCAGCAGCAAGAGCGTTTAGACCCCGCTCGCGCAGCCGAAATGCAACCGATAAACCTGACGCCGACCTCTGCTCAGCAGCAGCCTATGGTAGCAACTGCTCCTTTGGGCTCTGACGGTTACGACCCCCTAAGCAACCCGTCTTTGGGACGCATGGTTTCTCCGGAATTGCCCCCGCTTTCGAACCCTGATACTTATCTGCCTAACGGCAAACAACAGTCGGCTAGCGGGTTTATTTGGCCATCTAAGGGCGTTCTTACTTCTGGCTACGGTTGGCGGTGGGGACGGATGCACAAAGGAATTGATATTGCAGGGCCGATCGGCACGCCAATTGTGGCAGCATCAGACGGGGTGGTTACCTATGCTCAGTGGAACGACGGCGGCTACGGGTATTTGGTGGAAATTACCCATCCTGACGGCACTGAGACTGTCTATGCCCACAACAGCCGAATTTTGGTGCAAAAGGGTCAGAGAGTTGCTCAAGGGGAACAAATTTCAGAAATGGGCAGCACTGGCTTCAGTACCGGGCCACACTTGCACTTTGAAATTCATCCCGCCGGACAGGGTGCTATCAATCCAATGGCTTTGCTGCCCGACGATGCGTCCAGCGCTTCTCGGTAACGACTGGTCGAAAGTTATGGGTTTTGAATGATTACCAAAACTCATAACTTTTACTGTAAGTCATTAGAAATAGTGTTGCTTGAAAAGAAGACATAGCTAGCCCTACCGTGCTACGATAGTAAATCGTGAAGTAGATTTGGCTCAGTGGCGCAGTGGTTAGCGCAGGGGACTCATAAGCCCAAGGTCGCAGGTTCAAATCCCGCCTGAGCCATTATTTAATCAAAAAAACTGCGCTCTCAAATTTGAGAGCGTATTTTTTTTGATTGAGCGAGAAGATACTTGTAGTCGTTATGAGTATGATATATTTGTAACAGTTCGTAAAACAGGAAACAAAATCTATGACCAGTGAATGCCTCCGGGTTGGTCAAGCTGCACCCGATTTCGCAGCAACAGCCGTAGTGGATCAGGAATTCAAGACAGTTAAACTGTCAGACTATAAAGGCAAAAAGTATGTAGTCCTGTTCTTCTACCCCTTGGACTTCACCTTTGTGTGCCCGACTGAGATTACAGCATTTAGCGATCGCTTCGAGGACTTCAAGAAAATCGATACCGAAATCCTCGGCGTATCCGTTGACAGCGAATTCTCTCACCTCGCTTGGATACAAACAGACCGCAAATCAGGCGGTGTCGGCGACCTCAACTATCCCTTAGTTGCTGACCTCAAAAAAACAATTAGTTCAGACTACAACGTCCTCGACCCAGAAGCAGGCGTTGCCCTCAGAGGTCTGTTCATCATCGACAAAGAAGGCATCATCCAGCACTCTACTGTCAACAATCTTGCCTTCGGCCGCAACGTGGACGAAACTCTCCGTACTCTGCAAGCTATCCAACACGTCCAGTCTCACCCCGATGAAGTTTGTCCCGCTGGCTGGCAGCCCGGTGACAAGACTATGACTCCCGATCCTGTCAAGTCTAAGGTATTCTTTGCTGCGGTTTAAGCAGATTATATTTGTAGGGACCCGGCAGGCTCGTGTCCCTACCCGCAGCGGCATTCATTTAACCGGATTTTTAATTAACAATTAGCAATTAGCAATTACCCAATTAGGACATATGCTGACTTCTACTAATTTTAGCGGCTTGTTAAATGAGCGGTTTTTCCAAAATTTATTGCCTGTTCCGGCGAGTAATGTTCTGAAGCTGGGACAGATGACGCCTGATTTTGAATTGCCGGATATTAATAATGGCAAATTGGTGCGGCTGTCGAATTATCGGGGCGATAAGCCGGTAATTCTGGCTTTTACGCGGATTTTTACAGAAAAGCAATATTGCCCTTTCTGTTTTCCTCACATTAAAGCTTTGAATGAAAACTGGGAAAAATTTGCCGATCGCAATATAGAATTACTGATGGTTGCCAGTACCGACGATCGCCAAAGCCAAATTGTGGTTAGAGATTTAGGCTTGAAAATGCCTCTGCTTTCCGATCCAGGCTGTAAAGTATTTCGGGCTTATCAAGTCGGTCAGGCTTTAGGTGCTCCTTTGCCTGCTCAGTTTGTTTTGGGTGCAGATGGAAAACTCCTCTTCAAACATTTGTTTTCTTTCATAGACCACAATGCTAGTGTGGACACTTTGCTGCAATATGTCGATCGGTAAGGACACCGCTACGGTGCCCTAATTTGAAGTTTTTCACCGCTGATGTACGCTGGTTTAGGCCCATCAGCGGGATTTTTTTATCGGTTGACACTGGCTGCAACAGATATTTAGTCATAAATACTTATTGTGCCAATTTCAATGGCGGAATGTTGCTATGTTCGCTCGACATTAATCTAGGCTATAGCTTGAAGGTACTTAGTACAAGTTTAAGCCAATGTCGTCTCCCAAAGATCGATCGAGCAAAATTGAATTGAGCGTCTTAGCATCGCATCCTGAGTTGTTGACAGGTTTAGATGCGTGGCTGCGGCTAGGTTTACTTTCGCCCGCTGAGGTTGAGGAATTGTGCCGACAGTATTTAGTCTGCCCACTCAGAGATCCCTCTGTAGACCTTTCTGAAATTGAGAACCCGCGAGCTCCTATTGCCGAGCCAAAAGTACCTGCCTTATCAACGCAAAAAGCAGTACCTAGCAGCAGAGAAAGCGTTGCTAGGCCGACAGAAACTACTCAAACCCCTAATTTTATCGGTCAAATTTTGCAGTCGCTAATGGCAGAAATTAGCGTGGTGTGGCTGTTGTTTTTAGGAGTGTTCATGGTAGTTGTGTCCTCTGGAGTCTTAGCTGCCAGTCAGTGGGAAAGATTTCCTGCCGCCGGACAATATGGAGTTTTGTTAGCTTATACTTTAACTTTTTGGGCGATTAGCAGTTGGGCCAACAGACAGCTTAATTTGCACTTGACTGCTCAAACTTTGCAAGAAGTGACCCTGTTGCTAGTGCCGATCAATTTTTGGGCGATGGATACTTTTGGATTGTGGCGGTATCCTTGGGATTGGGCGGTAGCAATCGCAGCGGCACTTATTTTGACTTGGATAACTGCCCGGATTATAAAAGATCAATATCAAAGCTTTTCAGGAAAAAACATCACTCGCTCGATCGCCTTAAATCACTTGGGATTGAGTTATTTGCACTGGGGGTGGGCATTGGCCGGCTTTTCCCTGGCTGCGGTTTATTTAGGTACAGTGGGAACTGCTGCTGCTAGAGTTTATCAAGTTCAGCAACAACGATTGCAATCTATCAAACGCGGAGAAAATACTGAAACATTCGCCGCTGCTTTTAGTTTGAGCCGAGATTTTCTGACTTACAAAAAAGCGGCTTTAGTAGCTTATTCCTTAGGAATTTTACTGGGTCGGGCGATATTTGTCAAGGAGGTAAATATCGCTGAAATGGGTTTAGCTTTGGCGATTTGTGGCGTGCTTTTAGCATGGCTAGATTGGCAGCAACCCCGGCAATCTGGAACTATTAAAAACAATATATCCGGCCAGCCAAATCCCAGCAACTTTTTTAACGGGCAATTAGCGGGAGGGGGTTTGTTGGGTTTGGGATGGCTGGTTTGTTTTCGCCAAATTCCGCTACAGGCGATCGCAGTTAGCGGATTGGCTGTTTGGTTTTTTTATAACCGTTTAGTGCGGTTTGGGCAAGAGTTTGATTTGCTAATGCTTGAGGCGGTGGGACTTCAGAGTATTTGGCTGTTTTGGCGAGTGCTTCCTTTAGGGATTAAAACACAAGTTGTGGCCTTTTTAACTCAGCTTACAAACTCTCAGGAAACTCCTTGGGCTTTTTGGGGTGTTCTGCTGTTGCCTTATTTAATTTTAATGGTAAGTGTGGCGCAGTGGCTCTACCGCAAGCGAAAGTTTCAACTTGCCAGTTTTGGCGAAAACCTTGCTCTCGGTTTGGGGAGTGCTTTAACTGTTATTAGTTTTGTCAATCCGTTTTGGCGATCGCTCAATTTATTAGTCTCTACTTTAATTTTAGGTTGGATCACTTGGAAATACGTAATTCCCGATAATTCCCGGCGAGTTTCGATGCCGGCTTTTGCGGCTGAACAACCGGGAAATCCGGCAATTTTGGTTCCCATAACTCACATTATGGGTTTAGGCGCGATCGCTTCGGCAATTGACTTATTTTTCCCAAACCTGACACCCAATATTTGGTCGGCAATATTATTAATATTCATGGCGAGTGAATGGGTATTTTTTGTCTGGATAAAAGCGGCGAATTTCCGAGAAAATTCTGCATTTTTCCGCTGGCATCCTGCATGGTTCCAAAGTTCCTGGTATCTGGGCTTAGTATTAGCAGGTTTCCGCTTTATTTTGTTGCAAAATTATGTAATTGCGGGTACTGCCACTCATCGCCCTCAGTGGAGTTTGCTCTGGCTGGCTACTCCTTTGGCTTTGACTGCTGTTGCTAAATATACTGAGGTTCCTCACCAACGAGTTGCCAGTACCTTTAGTATGATCGCCCTAATATTCGCACAATTTATAATTTTTATTTTTCCGGGATATCGGTTAATTGGTTTGGGGTTGGCAGCCGTATTAATGTTGGTTAATACTTACTATTTAGTCGAGTTACCAGCGGCTGCAATAGGAGTGGGATTTGGCTTTAGTTTCGTAGCTGCGGTGATTTATGAATTAGGTTTTGTGTCGGGTTGGGATTGGGCCATTGCTGGGGCGATCGCTCTTTTTTCTCTGTGGTTGCTTCGCAGCATAATAGTTCGTTTTTCCAACCGTTTGTCTGAGCCTTCTCCATTAGGTGAAATTTACGATCGAGCTTTAGATGGGTGGGCAATCTTACTGGCAGGCTTGCTGTTAACAACTATTACTTTTTATTCCTATGAACTCTACGCAGGCAGTACCTTGAGTTCCTCGCCCTCTGCTGAAGTTTTGGCTGCTATTTTGGTGATAATGGCTGCGATAATTTTCCGAAGTTTACGCCAACTTTCCCCTCTGGCAATTTATGCCTTGGCTTGGAGTTTGGAGTTGTTGACAGCAGTCGGTTTGAGTTTTGTCGATCGCACTACGATTAATTTAGCAGTTGCTAATATCGCTCTCGGATTGTTTACTCAATTGTTGGGGGATTGGTGGCGGCGCCGCCACCGCGCTCAAACAATTTTACCTAGCATTCATTTTATACCTTTGGTTTACGGGGTATTGGGTTTAACTTTCCGATCGCACACTTTGACGAATTGGACTGGTTTAACTGTGTTGGGGGCGTCTTTAATTGCGATCGGTATTGGTAGGCGGGAGCCAGAATTCAAACCTTTGGTTTATTTAGGATTAATTGGCGTGTCCGTTGCTGCTTACGAATCGCTACTATATCAACTTTTTCAAACACCAGGAGGAGCTTTTGGCGATGGCATAATTGTCCTGGCCACTCTCGGCACAACTTTAACATATATCTATCGCATTTTATCTCCTTGGCTCAGTAATTATTTACATTTAACCAATGCTGAACTAAAAATTTTTGCTCACCTGCACTGGGTTTTGAGCAGTTTGCTCCTGATTTGGGCTTCTGCCTATGATATTAAATCTGGCTTAAGTTTAGGATTAGTCACTGGTGCTTTATTAGTTCAATATGCTTTCTTGCAAGGGCGAAATAATCTCTATCGCCAATGGGGAGAAATTTGGATTTACTTGGGCTGGCTAGAAGCCTTTGGCATCCGGCTTTATTGGATCAATACGCCTTTAGTTAAGTATATTTCCGGGCCGCTGGGGCCTTGGAAAGTTGCCCTCGCTTCTCTATTAGCTTATTTCATTTACATTTTGCCTTGGGACAACTGGGGTTGGTCAAAAAAACCTTGGCAGGTAATTGCTTCGCTGATTCCAATAGTTACTATTTTGGAAAGTCCGTATAAGTTTTATCCGATCAGCTTGCTGATAGCTGCCGCCTTCTATGTTTTCCTAGCTTGGGAAAGGCAGGAAGTCCGTTTTACCTATGTGAGTGTGGCGATAATTGACTGGATAATGCTGCGGTGGTTCTGGCAAATAGGATTGACTCAGCCAGAGTTTTATGTTACTCCTTTAGGACTTTCTTTACTTTACATTACTCAGTTCGATCGTACTCTCAAATTACCAGCAGAAAAACCGCTGCGCCACACTCTGCGAATGCTTGCAACTGCGCTGATTTGCGGGATACCTCTTTTGACTCAGCAAAGCCACGGTTTGCTTGCGGGAGCTTTTAGTTTGGCGGCTATTGCAGCGGGTTTAGCGCTGCGAGTTCGGGCGTTTTTGTTTGTGGGAACGGCTGTATTTTTAATCAATGTTTTCTATCAGTTGGTGGTTCTCATATTCGATTATCCGCTGATTAAATGGGCGATTGGTTTGGCTTTTGGGATTGTGTTTATCTGGATTGCTGCTACTTTTGAAACTCGGCGCGGTCGCATTTCTGCTTTTGTGCAGCATTGGGTTGAGCAATTGCAATCCTGGGATTAGATTCATCGATAAGTTGCTTTTTTTTACTGGTATTTAATGAAAAACCCGGTTTCTCAGAGAAACCGGGTTTTTAATCAACAGTATTTATCCGTCTGTAGAGGGCATTAATGGCTCAAAGCGAATTCTGGCAATTTAGGCTCAGATGGACCATCGGGCACTACCTTAACCTGACCGTTTTCATCCACATCAACGATCGCCTTTTGGCCGTCTTTCAGCTTCCCAGACAGCATTTCCTCAGCCAGTACATCTTCCAACAACCGCATGATTGCGCGGCGCAAAGGTCGAGCACCGTAGCTGGGATTGTAGCCTTCTGTAACTAACAAGTCCTTGAACCGGTCCGTCACCGACAAAGTAATACCCTGTTCGGTTAAGCGGCTGAAGACTTGCTGCAACATGATGTCCGCAATCTGCTTGACTTCTTCCCTGTTCAACTGGCGGAAGACGATAATCTCATCCAAGCGGTTGATAAATTCGGGACGGAAAACCTGTTTCAGTTCTTCGTTTACCAAGCTGCGAACGCGGTTGTACTGACCGTCTGCGGCACTTTCAGCAAACTCGAAACCGAGACCGCCGCCACCTTTTTCAATCACTCGCGAACCGATGTTGGAGGTCATGATCAGCAGTGTATTCTTAAAGTCTACTGTTCGACCTTTAGCATCCGTCAAGCGGCCGTCTTCCAAGATTTGCAGCATCATGTTGAAGACATCCGGGTGAGCTTTTTCGATTTCGTCGAACAAGATGACCGTGTAAGGACGGCGCCGGACTGCTTCTGTTAGTTGGCCACCTTCGTCGTAGCCGACGTAACCGGGAGGCGAACCGATGAGTTTAGAAACCGTGTGGCGTTCCATGAATTCGGACATATCTAACCGAATCATGGCTTCTTCGGAACCGAAGAAATAAGTTGCCAATGCTTTTGTAAGTTCCGTTTTGCCGACGCCTGTGGGGCCGGAAAAGATGAAACTGGCGATCGGGCGATTGGGATTTTTCAAGCCTACCCGTGCGCGACGGATAGCCCGAGAAACTGCGCTGACAGCTTCTTCTTGACCGATCAAGCGCTGGTGCAAAGTATCTTCCATGTGCAGCAGCAATTCCGATTCGGATTCTGTCAGCTTGCTGACTGGTACTCCCGTCCAATTAGCCACGATGTGGGCGATGTCTTCTTCGGTGACGATGGGAGAAGTTTTGAGCTGACTTTTATTGATCGTAGCTTCGGCGATTTCGGCTTCAATTTCTAATTCGCGATCGCGCAATTTTCCAGCTTTGTCGAAGTCTTGCTCGCGCACTGCTGCATCTTTTTCTTTTGTTACAGCAGGCAGTTGCTTTTTGAGTTCTTTAACTTCGGGCGGGGTTTGTGAATTCATCACGCGGACGCGGGAACCTGCTTCGTCAATTAAGTCGATCGCCTTGTCTGGCAAAAACCGATCATTAATGTATCTGTCTGACAGTGTAGCCGCTGCTTCTAAAGCTGCGTCGGAAATTGTCAGTCTGTGATGCTGTTCGTAAGCCGATCGCAACCCGTACAATATTTCTATTGTTTCAGCCACGCTCGGTTCACCGACTTTGATCGGTTGGAAGCGGCGTTCTAAGGCAGCGTCGCGCTCGATGTGCTTACGATATTCCTCCAAGGTAGTTGCGCCGACACACTGCAATTCGCCTCTAGCAAGGGCTGGTTTGAGCATATTGGAGGCGTCCATGCTGCCTTGAATTGCGCCTGCACCGACTAAGGTGTGAATTTCATCGATGACCAGAATGATGTTGCCGGCAGCGCGAATTTCGGCCATGATTTTCGTTAGCCGTTCCTCAAATTCGCCGCGAAACTTTGTACCAGCAATCAGCGAACCCATATCGAGGCTGATTACTTGTTTGTCTTCTAAAATTTCCGGGACGTTTCTATTAACAATCCGCTGGGCTAGGCCTTCGGCGAGGGCGGTTTTGCCTACTCCCGGTTCGCCTACTAACACAGGATTGTTCTTCGTGCGGCGACCGAGCACTTGGATCACGCGCTCGATTTCATTTTCGCGGCCCACCACGGGATCGAGTTTGCCTGCTGCAGCTAACTTGGTCAGGTTTGTGCCGAATTCTTCTAAAGTCGGGGTTTTGCGATCGCCGCTATCTCCCCTACCTCCGGGTACCGCCGCGACTTCTCCCACGGCACGAATTACCTGTGTGCGGACTCTCTGGCGATCGATCCCCAAGTTTTGCAGCACCTTCGCCGCCACCCCTTCATCGTCCTGAATCAGCCCCAGCAGGATGTGCTCGGTACCGATGTAATTGTGGCCTAACTGCCGCGCTTCGTTGAGCGCCGTCTCAAAAATGCGCTTGACGCGGGGCGTAAAAGGAATTTCAGGCGGGAGGAACCCGGAACCTCTACCGATGATATTTTCGATTTCATTGCGCGCCTCTTTCAAGTTGAGGCCCATATCCAGTAATACTTTTGCAGCGATGCCAGTGCCTTCGCCGACGAGTCCCAGGAGGATTTGCTCAGTGCCTACAAAATTGTGGCCGAGGCGCCGCGCTTCCTCTTGGGCTAGCATGATTGCTTTAATGGCTTGTTCTGTAAAGCGTTCAAACATATTTTTTCTATCCTACTGTCTGGGCGAGGGCTGTATCGCTGCTGGTGAGGAGCGATTTGGAACACTACACAAATTATAGATGTAAATTTTTGTGTATTTCGTTCTCTAACAATGTATCTTGCTAAGGGAGGAGGGACAGTGGGGAGAGCCGAATAGTAGGGGTGTGGTTGCCGTCCGCTGTCGATCGGATATTAATTGAGAATAATAGTAGCAAAATGGCTTGATTGCATGAATACTATCATTTTATGTACAAATTGTATTCTTGTTCGAGCAAATAAAGCTTGATTTTTGTTGGCCTAAGTACATGGTTGAATTAAGCATATAACAGTTGCCATGTCAAGACTTTTGACGGTTGAGGGTGGTCGTACCGTCAGCCAACAGTCAACAGCGAACAGCGACTCGAATCAGATATATTTGCAACTCTCCGGAGAACTCCATGCAATTTCTCTCGCAATACCAAATCCACTCCACTCTCCACGAAGGTATCGAAACAATTATTTATCGAGGACAAATCCCCACCCACCAGGATACAACCGTACTCAAAATCCTGAAAGCTGAATATCCCACCCTTGATGCAATTACCCGGATCAAGCACGAGTATCGCATTCGCCAACATTTAGACCATCCGGGCCTCGTTAAAGTCATTAGCCTAGAAACCTTTGACAACCGTCTCGGCTTGCTTTTAGAAGACTTTGAGGGCGAATCTCTCGATCGCCTCATGTCGAGAAAAAAGCTCGAAGTCATCACCTGTTTGAGGTTTGGCATCCAACTCATAAAAACCTTAGAATATCTACACCTTCAAAAAATTATTCACAAAGATATTAAGCCGAGTAATATCATCATCAACAGCCAAACAGAAATTATTAAACTGACCGATTTCGGGATTGCTTCACGATTAACCAAAGAAAATCCCCAAATTAATAATATTAACTCGATCGTCGGTACTTTTGCTTATATGTCTCCCGAACAAACCGGGAGAATGAACCGCACCCTAGACTACCGCACCGACTTTTATTCTCTCGGTATTACCTTATATGAAATGCTGACAGGTCAATTACCATTTATGAGTAACGACCCGTTAGAGATAGTTTACAGTCACATAGCATCTCAAGCAATTGTACCCCATCAAATTAATTCAGAGATTCCACCAGCCATCTCACAAATTGTGATGAAACTGATTGCCAAAAATGCCGAGCAGAGATATCAAAGTGCGGGCGGATTGCTGGCAGATTTAGAAATTTGTTTAAATCAGTTAGAAACTACCGGCAAGATAGTCGATTTTACGCCGGGAAACTTAGATATATTGAGTCAGTTGTTGATTCCTCAAAAATTGTACGGTCGGGAAACACAAATCAGTCAACTATTAGCAGCATTTGAACGTGTAGCTAATCCTTGCGAGGAAATTTCTTCTGCTTCCCAAATTGAACTGATCTTAGTTTCTGGTTATGCAGGTATAGGCAAATCGGCCGTAGTCAGCGAAATCCAAAAACCCATAACCCGACAGCGGGGCTATTTTATTTCAGGTAAATTTGACCAATTCAAGCGGAATATACCTTACGCATCTTTAATTCAAGCTTTTCAATCTTTGCTCCAGCAGTTACTTGCTGAAAATAGCAAAAAAATACAAGATTGGCAACATCAACTTTTAGCCGCACTAGGCAATGCCGGACAAGTAATTATTGACGTGATTCCCGAACTAGAATTGGTAATTGGCAAACAGCCTGCCGTTCCCGAACTTGCCCCCACAGAAGCACAAAACCGCTTTAACAGGCTATTCAAAGAATTTATCCACGTATTCGCACAAAAAGAGCATCCATTAGTCATATTTCTCGATGACTTGCAGTGGTCAGATTCAGCGACCTTGAAATTAATGGAATTGCTGGCAACTGACCCAGACAGCAAATATTTACTATTAATTGGAGCCTATCGAGATCGTGAAGTTAGCTCTACCCATCCTTTAATGCAAACAGTAGAGTACCTTGAACAAACGGGGACGATTATCAACAAATTCGTGCTGGAACCTCTTTCTTTAGCCCAGGTAACTGAGTTAATTTCGGAGACGTTGAATGACTCAGAAAGAATTCACCCCTTAGCGGAGTTAATTTGGAATAAAACTGGTGGTAATCCTTTTTTCGTGACGCAATTGCTTAACACTCTTTATCAAGAAAAACTTTTGAAATTTGACTTTACCCGGCTGCTGCCTACCGGAATAAAAGGGCAGTGGCAGTGGAACATTGAGGAGATTCAAGCTATTGGTATTACAGATAAGAGTGTAGTTGAACTGGTAGCCAGTCGGATTCAAAAACTGCCCGACGTTACACGAGAAGTTTTGAAATTAGCCGCTTGTGTAGGGGACAATTTCACTCTTGATGTTCTCTCTACTGTCAACGCAAAATCTCCATCAGTCACTGCGACGGAACTCTGGGATGCTTTGCAAGCGGGGTTAATACTTCCATTGAATGAGAGTTACCTTATTCCTTTATTTTTAGAGCGAGAATCAGCCGTTAATTTAAATTTCAATTCTTCGCGAGTCGGCTATAAATTCTTGCACGATCGCGTCCAGCAAGCTGCCTATTCGCTGATTCCTGATGATGAAAAGAAAGCCACTCATCTTAGCATCGGTAAATTGCTACTTGAAAATACGCCACCCGATAAAGTAGAAGAGAGAATTTTTGATATAATTAATCAGTTGAATGTAGGAATTGATTGTCTCACCCGCCAATCAGAAAAAGATGAATTAGCAGGATTAAATTTAATGGCTGGGCATAAGGCAAAAGCAGCTAACGCTTACGAACCCGCTGTTAAGTATTTGAATGTGGGAATTTCCTTATTAGCACCTGATAGCTGGGTTCGCAACTATGACATGACGCTGCGGCTGTATGTAGAGACGCTGGAATCGGAATATTTAAACACCAACTTTGAGCAAGCAGAAGTTTTGGCAGAAGTGGTTTTGCGATCGGCTAAAAACCAGCTTGACATAGTGAAAGTGTATCAGCTAAAGATCCTCTTTTATCAGGCTCAAAGCCAGATGCTAAAAGCGGTTGAAACAGGTCTAGAAGTGCTGGAAATGCTGGGAGTAAACCTATTAGATCAGCAAACCATTGCAGTGCCAAAATTGCCGCGAATTGAGGAATTAGAAAACCTGCCAGTTATGACAGATCCTTATCAACTGGCAGCTATGGAAATCCTGACAGCCCTCTATCCTCCTGCTTATATTGCCAAACCAGAAATTGTGTCTTCCCTCGTCTTGACTATGGTCAATCTTTGTATTGATCGCGGTCATTCAGCATTAGCTACTTTTCCCTATACTCTTTATGGAACGATCCTATGCGGCAGCGAAGGCGACATCGAAGCTGGCTACTACGCTGGACTAATCGCTTTAAAGCTGCTAGAACAATTTAATGCTACCCAACAGAAAGCTAAGGTTTCTGTAATGTTTAATGGTCATATAAGAATCTGGAAAGAGTCTACTAAGAATACACTTGCTTCCTTTCTAGAAGGAAGGAGTTTTGGTTTGGAAAGTGGTGACTTAGAATGGGCAATTTATAATTCTAAGCACTATATTGCCAATTTATTCTTGGTAGGAGAACCCCTAGATTTTGTCAAAGAAAAACAAACCCTTTATATGGAATTTTTGATAAAAAATAAACACGAATTTGCCATAGGTTATGCTAAAATTTGGCAAATAATTGCTTCAAGTTTAAGAAGCAAAACAGCAGACCAATTACGATTAGTTAGCGGCAGGTTGGATGAACCTGCTGTGATGTCGCGTTGGCAGAAAGAAAATAATCGAATGTCGCTGTTTGCAGCTTATGTTGCTAAATTGATGCTGCTTTATTTATTTAAAGATTATGCTCCGGCTGTTGCCCACGGTAAATTAGCGGCAGAATACGCAGATGGGGCGATCGGCTTAATCACTGTTGGGGTACACAATTTCTACTATTCGCTGGCCCTCCTCGCTCACTATCCTCACAGTGACAATCAAGAAGCATCCCTAGCTATTGTTAACTCTAATCAGCAACTTATGAAAAAGTGGGCGTACCATGCGCCCATGAATTATCAGCATAAATACGAGTTAGTCGAAGCCGAAAAAGCGCGAGTTATTAACGATAAACTTGCCGCCATGGATTATTATGACTTAGCTATTAAAGGAGCTGCTGCTAACGGTTACATCCACGAAGAAGCATTAGCTTATGAATTAGCTGGAGAGTTTTATCAATCTTGGGATAAAGAGATAAGTGCTCGAGCTTATCTGACCAAAGCTTATTATGCTTACATCCGCTGGGGAGCTACAGCCAAAGTTAGAGACTTAGAATCCCGTTATCATTATTTAGCTGAGCGCCATCAAGACGCAATACATAAAAATGTTATCAGCACTGCCAAAACTACTATGAACAATAGTTTGGTGCTGGATTTTTCAACAGTTGTCAAAGCATCACAAGCTGTTTCGAGCGAAATTATTCTCAGCCGTTTGCTAGAGAAACTCGTACAGCTTGTAAAGGAAAACGCAGGCGCTCAAAAAGTATTATTTCTTGCCAAGACAGGTAATCAATTCTTCATAGAAGCTGGACTTACAGGTCAGTTTAATGATGTAAGCGTGTTACAATCTCTCCCGATTGCCGAATCCGAGTTCCTCCCACTTTCATTGATTAACTATGTAGAAAGAACCCAAAAATACTTGGTTTTAGATGATGCTACCCGAGCCGATCAATTCCAATCCGACCCTTATATTGTGACCAATCAACCCCTCTCTATCCTAGTATTGCCAATTATCCATCAAGGCAACCTTACGGGAATTTTTTATTTAGAAAACAATTTAACAAAAGGTGCTTTTACTAGCGACAGGCTAGAAATTTTGGGAATCCTGTCTGCACAAGCAGCTATTTCTCTAGAAAATGCTCGTTTTTATAGTATTCTGGAAACGCGAGTAGCCCAAAGAACTGAAAATTTGCATACTGCATTGGAAGAACTTCGCCACACTCAATTGCAGCTAATTCACAGTGAAAAAATGTCCAGTTTAGGGCAAGTGGTGGGGGGAATTGCTCACGAAATTAATAACCCGATTAACTTTATTTATGGAAATTTATATTACACCAACGAATACGCTGAAAACTTACTAAATCTACTACGTTTATACCAAAATAATTATCCAAATCCTGTGCAAGAAATAGTACATGAAACAGACCAAATAGATTTAGATTTTTTAATGAATGATTTCACTAAAATGATCGATTCAATGAGAGTGGGCGCTGCGAGAGTTCGCGATATT
Source organism: Microcoleus sp. MON2_D5 (assembly GCF_036701905.1). Classification (NCBI taxonomy): domain Bacteria; kingdom Bacillati; phylum Cyanobacteriota; class Cyanophyceae; order Oscillatoriales; family Microcoleaceae; genus Microcoleus; species Microcoleus sp. MON2_D5. The sequence goes on along the minus strand of NZ_JAUBRM010000010.1, from coordinate 21,674 downwards.
GTGCTGTCGCTGCGAAACTTTTCTCGGCTAGATGAATCAGATAGAAAATGGGTTAATATCCACGAAGGGATGGACAGCACGTTGATGATTTTGGATCACAAATTACTTAATATTCAAGTGATCAAGGAGTACGGCAATTTGCCTTTAGTGAACTGCTATCCGGGAGAAATTAATCAGGTATTTATGAATGTACTGACCAATGCGATTGATGCTTTTTGTCGCGAAAGAGGGAGTGAAGTTGACTCGAAACACACTCCGACAATTCAGATTTGCACACAAGTCGCCGAAGGAAATCAAGTAGCGATTCGCATTGTTGATAATGGTGTGGGGATGAATTCGGAGGTGCTGGGTAAAATATTCGATCCGTTTTTTACTACTAAACCGGTAGGTAAGGGGACTGGTTTGGGATTGTCTATCAGTTATCAAATTGTGGTAGAACAGCATGGAGGAAAGTTAATTTGCAAGTCGGAACCTGGAGAGGGCAGCGAGTTTACTATACTGTTGCCGTCTTGATGAATTAAAGCCATCGTGAAAGCAACTGTTCAATTACTTCCACAAAGCCGATCGCACATTTGGCTTGACGATTAACCTCAGTTTGCAAAAAATGCAAATCGCCAGTTAATACATTAGGTAACTAACTTCATAGTTTACAGTATAAGCGGCTTAATTGCAAAGTCGCCCAACGTTACCGTAAAACTCTGCTGCTGTTTAGCGGCGGCAAAATTAATAATAACTTCACAAGCAACAGCTACTGTTAGCATCACCAAGTTTCTCGCTAGCGGATAATCGCAAATGTCATCATTTGCAGGTGAAGGAACGCGATAGTGCTGGTTCCAAATTACTTCCCCATAATCAGCCGCTAAACCAACGTGGAGACAGGGTATTGATGTGCTAGCACACCAATCTTTCACCGCTTGCCGCCCTACGCTATTATCAAAAGTATCTACTATTAGTCCGCTGTTGGCAAGTAGTTGAGCTGCATTCGTCGCTGTTAGTTCTTTTGACTGTGCATCAACTTTAACCCCCAAAGCACGGTACAGGTTATTAGCGAGAATTTTTGCTTTGAATGCGCCGACATCTGAGCGATAATAAGGTTGAGTGGATAAGTTGCGCTCCTCAATGCGATCGCGCTCGATAACCTTTAAATTTTCAAACCCAGAACGCGCCAAATTTTCCGTAACATTCGCACCCAAAGCGCCAGCGCCGCATACGGTTACGGGCAACTTTTTCAACTGCGCCATAGTTGCGGGAGTGCGGTAAAGTTGCTCGTGAAAAAAGATAGACATAATGGCTAATTGCTAATGGCTAAATCCTGACTTATCTAGCTTCAATTACTCCCACTAATGATTGTAAATCAAAGTTTCTGTCTAGTCCGCTAAGACAGATGCCAGCGCTGACAACTGTGAGGTCATTTTTGGCGATCGCACTCGTATGGCGATCGCCATTTCCCGCCGTCCACTCGATCAGCCAATAATCATCGCGATCGCGAAACTCCCGCAACTCGCCGCCACCCATTTGTAACGCCTCCCGCAAGCGATTTTCATCCCGCCTTTGCTGAAACTTTTCACTAAACTCCTCCGTCTGCTGTGCCACCAACTCGTAGACAGTACGCATCTTTGGTGTCATCCCCTTAAAGCGGATTTCTTGAGGAGAAATCACCTTGTTTAAACCTTTTCTCAATTCCTCAGATGGCAGCGGATCGGCACGGCGATCGATATCCTCAAACCACCAAGATTGACCATCCCACCTAGCAATAATTGGCTCAAAACTAGCGCCGTCATTTACTAAATGCACAGGTAGAGGTTTAGCAACACCAAAGCGCTGTTTAGCATCGGATTCATTAACAGGATAAGCCAACCAAGTTTGACCCTGCAAAGCGCCAACCAATTGCAAGCGAATTGGCACCAGCAGTTGCAAATACTCTGTCAGTTGTGGCAAACTTGGTTCTTCCACCACCTCAGCAATCTTTTCATTAACTGGCTGAAAAATACCCCAACCTTCAAAGTTTCGGGGCTTTGGTTTGAAAGTACAAACCATTCCAGCTACCCTTGTCCGCACCCGCCCCCCGCGCGTACAAGGCGCGAGAAACTTAGTGTCGCACAAGTGTGTTTCCTGTGCAGCCAGTTGGCTTATGAGATTGCGGATATCTGCCACTGCGTTTACCTCCCGACTCCCTTAAAAAATTTCGTAAATCAAATGTTGATGTAAGTAATCCGGCATAAATAAAGTAAACAACCGAAAAACTGAAATTTTTGCCCCAAAAGGCTTTGAGAATTTTGGATTGTAACTTTATAAAAGTTCACATCCTTAGTAAAAGTTATATACTATAATAAAGATTAACACACTAAAAATATTAACTTTCAAGGAACAAGTGCATAATGTTGGTAAAATCTTTCCATCGCGGCATCCTAGCAGCAGCCCTATCGCTTCCAATCATTTCATTTAGTATCCAGAGTGCCCTAGCTGAATCTATTTCCTTTACTCTTATTAACAGAACCAGCCGCAATCTACTAGAGTTTTATGCTGGCTATCCTTCTGAACGGGAATGGGCGGACGATATTTTGGGAAGAGATGTACTCGCGCCCGGAGAATCGGCGACCATTACGATCGGGAATGCTCACGAAGACTGTCGCTACGACTTTCTAGGTGTGCTCGGTCCCAGTGATGACGGAAGCGTTGGTCGCGGAGAATTAATACAGACTAACGTCGAGGTTTGCGATGGCGGCACTTACGAATACACCGACTAAACGAAAACCACTATTAAGATGGGGGCATCATTGTCGCTTTAAGAGAAATTGCTAAGCGATTGCAACCCATCCACGCAGGTTTCTATAAAGAAACCTGTTTTTGTCACAGGAAATAATATACTGACCAAATTTCAATAAATTGAAAAATCAAACGATTGCATTCAGGAAATTTTTGTGTTAGGCTAGAGTTTAAAATCCTAGAAGTTACGACCAATCATCTCAATACAATGGAAAAACAGATTATGACTACTCCAATATTTTTAAAGGTGGCAGTTGCGATCGCAGGTGCAACTCTGAGCTTAGGGTCTATTCTCGCTAACCCAACTAAAGCAGAGGACTACAAATTTACAATTGAAAATAACACAGACGTAGCTATTAGCAAAGTGTTGGTAGCTCAAGACGGGGAGAGTTGGGTGCCCTTTCATATCGAAAGTAACATTCCTCCTCATGGTGACGGAGAGTTAATTTGGGGTAATGTCGCTGGCGAAGATTGCAGCCAGTGGTTAAAAGTAGGGTTTGTGGACGGCACTATGTCAGAGGCGGTGAAATTTGACTTTTGTGCCAATCCTGAGATAGTCATTAACTAAAGGTTAAGCTGTTAAGTGGCTTAAAAATCTAGTTTATGTGAAAGCTGAGGTGATGTAACTTCAGCTTTTTGTATTAATTTATTTATTGAAAATAATTATTTAAGCCTACAATCAATTCAAAGTTTTAGGATGTTGGAGTCCCCCTCTAATTTCTGGATAGGGCTTATTATTAAAGCTCTAAATTGAGCAATTCTTCTACTAGCAATTTGATTTCAGTGGCAGCTAGTCCTTTAGGCTCTGTTTCCAATACAGTACAGCCAATGCCTGCGGATTCTGCAAAGGCAACTCGCTGACAAATGGCTGATTTTAAAACTGGAATTTTATAGCCAGAAAGGGCTTCTACTACATCCTTAGCAATGGATGTATTGACTATTTTACGATTAATTAAAAATACTGACTTCAGCCAATTTTTATAGACAGAAGCTTCTTGGATCAGGCTAATAACTTTCTCTGTTGCCCAAACATCGTAAGCAGAAGGTTGAACGGGGATAAGTACCAGATTGGAGGCCATAATTGCAGAACGCGCTAGGTCTGAGACTCTGGGCGGCCCGTCAATGATCACATGATTATAACTTTTCGCGATCGCGGGTAAATCGCGGTGGATGGTAGGGCGATCTAAACCGACAACGGAGAAGGGTATTTCGCTGGTTCTAACGGCTGCCCAATGTACTTCATAAACCTGGAATACGCTGTAAGATAGCGAGCTTTCCGCGAACCCTCCAAAAACGAGATGCGAGCGTGCACAATGCCTCAATAGTCACGCACCATAGCTCTATCTTCACCTCTGGCTCACATACTTGCCGGAGAAATCATGAAAACTTAAAAAATGTACTTTTTGGGAGCGTTTGCCTTTTTAACTATTACAAGTTGCTACTTTTAAAGCCATCGTGAAAGCAACTGTTCAATTACTTTCACAAAGCCGATCGCAATTTGGATCAATGGCCAACCCACCAGACAAATTAACACAGCCCAGCGAGTTTTAATATCCAAACCTTGGCGAACCGCCACAATTACAGCTAGCAAACTCCAGACAGCTAATATCCGCTCTATTCCTTCTCCCAGCAAGGGAATTAACGTTAAGAAATTCAGCACTTGGGGGGCGTAAGCAAAGCCGATCGGAACCAACAACTCCCTATAAGTTACGTGACCCGGTTTCAGCCACCCTCCGATTTTAAAGATAGTGAAAGTCCAAAAATAATAACCCCCTGCGACTGCCAAACCATCTATCAAAAGTGCTAAAAATAACACTGATGGCTCAGTTCGGTTGATTAACAAGATGACGGCACTGCCCAACACGCGGGAAAGCGCTGCTAAAATTACAATCGTTAAAGCTATCCGCTTAGTTCTGCGAGTGTAGGGAGTTTTTTCGTAAAAATTGCCGTTCAAAGAAAGTGCGTTCCAAAGCGTTGCCCCCAAACCTGCAATTGAATCTTCTCCCTTCACGTTTAACTCCTGCTCCTCAAGATAGTTGACAACTTTTACAAAATAAGCTCTAATACAGCAGAATCACCGAACAATTTCTAGGTAATTAGGTAATTAATTGGCATTCTACCAGATTTTATTAAATGCTAAGATTGATTTTGCGGATACTTGCGTGGTTGCGCGGGGGAAGTTTAAATTTGCTGATCGTCGCAGGTGTAATCCTGATAATTTGGGGCATTCTTTCGCCGGTGGGGACTGTTATATGGTGGCTGAATCAAAGTGCCCAAACTTTGGGTATCAAGAAAAATCCGCCGGAGATATTGCCCTCTAAGAAGGGCAATCTAGAAGCGCGTAAGTCTTCGCAACTCAATTGTTATATCATCTTTTTACCGGGAGTTGGCGATTTTTCGGGGGATGAATTAACCCCTGGTGAAGAGTTGTTTCTCAAGCGTTTAGTTAAAAGTCACCCGCAGTGCGTAGCAGTGGGCGATGTTTTTCCTTATTCAGCGTCTAACAAAAGTTTAGGAGGAGAGCGGTGGCTAGCTCCTTTTTGGCGGTTTGCAGAACAGGCAAAAAGCGGGCCGATTGCGGGGGATATATTCATCAAAATTCGCAATCTCTGGAGGTTTGCAATTTCTCTAGATTATCGCTACGGCTTTGCATACAATCAGGGACTGGCTAATGCAATTATCGAGCGCATGAATGCTCAATCTCCCCTTTCAGTTAATTCTAAACAACCTTTGAAAGTTATTTTAATTGGCACTAGCGGCGGCGCACAAGTTGCTTTGGGTGCTACTCGCTATCTTAAAGAATGGCTGAAGGCAGAAATTACGGTTGTTTCGGTTGGGGGCGTGTTTTCGGGAGTAAATGGTTTTACAGAGGCCAATCGCATTTTCCACTTTCGCGGCACTCGCGATTCAATTGAGGATATTGGCGGCATAGTTTTTCCGAGTCGCTGGTACTGGTACGCGACTTCTCCTTTCAATCAAGCTCGTTTGCAAGGCCGTTATGCAGAAGCTTTGAGTGGCCCTCACAAGCACGACGGCGATGATGGATATTTTGGGGAAAACCTGACGGCGGACGGTAAAAAGTATGTAGATATAACCCTGGACAAGATTAATCAATTGCCTGTTTGGTCTGAGGGCGCGTCCGATTGATGGGTTCGGGCATATTCGATGCCTATACAATTATAATTAAGTTAGGAGGAAAAATTTTAGTTTTAATTTATTCATAAAGAGAGGAGTGGCGGCCATCATTAAAAACTAATTTTATTAGAGTCAATAATAATAAAACTCTTCTGGGCAGTTGCTCAGAGCAACGCCAGGAATATATAGCAATCCTTGCTGCAGTCGTAAATTTTTGACCCCACCCCAACCCTCCCCTTATCAAGGGGAGGGAGTAAGAAATTCACAAATGATTTAGGATGGCTATACAAGTTAAATACACAACCGCTTAGTCATTAGTCATTAGTTATTAATTGTGTCATTGTTCGTTGTGCGTCGCTTGAAGCTTCGCCTTGTTGGCTTCCCGTCTCTACCTCCAATTCCCGATGCCCGATGCCCGATGCCCGATGCCCGATGCCCAATTCCCCATTACTAATTATCAATGTCTCGACCAACATTATATATTGCCATCACGAATCATGGATTCGGCCACGCTGTCCCAGTCTCCTCCGTAGCTGCAAAAATTCAAGAGTTAAATCCAGATATTTTACTAATTATTACAACAACTGCACCTCGCTGGCTGCTAGAATCTTACATTGGCGGCGACTTTATCCACCGTCCCCGCGCTTTTGATGTCGGAGTCGTGCAAGCTGACAGTTTGAATATGGATAAAGACGCGACACTGGAAAAATTGCGGGAAATTCGGAAAAAGCAAAATTCGCTAATTGCAAGCGAAGTTAATTTTATCAAGCAAAATCGGGTGGGTTTGGTGCTGGCCGATATTCCTCCTTTGGCAACGCGAATTGCGGCATCGGCTGGGGTTCCTTGCTGGATGATGGCCAATTTCGGGTGGGATTTTATCTATAGAGATTGGGGCGGGGAGTTTGCAGAAATGGCCGATTGGATTGCTGAATGTTTCGGAATGTGCGATCGGCTTTTTCGTCTTCCTTTACACGAACCGATGCCAGCTTTCCCAAATATTCAAGATGTTGGCTTAACTGGCGGCAATCCTCGCTACAGTAACGAGCAAGTTCGGGAAGTATTCGGAATAGAAACACCGCTGGAAAAAACTGTATTGCTGACTTTCGGCGGACTGGGTGTAGAGGACATTCCTTATCAAAATTTACAGCTATTTAGCGACTGGCAATTTATCACTTTTGATGCTGGATGTCCCGATTTGCCGAATTTGATTAAAGCCACAAATCAGGAGTTTACAAAATCTCTCCCGAGTTTACCGCGTCCGGTTGATATTATGCCTGTCTGCGGGCGCTTACTTTCTAAACCGGGATACAGCACTTTTGCGGAAGCTTTGCGCTTGGAAATACCTATTATTTCTATAATGAGAGAAGGTTTTGCAGAATCTCCGGTGTTGCTGGAATGGCTTCAAAATTATGCGGAACATCAAATTGTGACGGCGGCGGAGTTTTTTGAGGGGGATTGGGAGTTTTTGCGACAACCGCTGCATCCGCCCCGTTTGTCGGATAAATTGGATAAAAATGGTACGGAGGCGATCGCCCAAGCTGTTGTAGACTATTTTTCATAAGTGCGATTAGAAATCGATCTTACACAAACAAAGTCTACCTCCGCCGACTGAAGACTTTTGCCTCAGTCTCATCCAAAATCTCAAATCTAAAATCGAATGAATCACTATCAACAGATACTCAAGATTCAAACTACAGGGAAATCTCTGTGCAAAATCACTCCTAAGATAGAAGAGGCGGTGGCGACTTCAGGTATTAAGACGGGACTTTGTAGCTTATTTTTGCGCCATACTTCTGCTAGTTTGGTGATTCAAGAAAATGCTGACCCAGATGTACTTAAGGATTTGGCTAACTTTTTGGCTAAACTGGTACCGGAGGGCGATCGCTACATTCACGATGCGGAAGGCCCAGACGATATGCCGGCACACATTCGCACTGCGCTGACTCATACTTCCGAACAAATCCCGATCGATCGCGGTAGGTTGCTGTTAGGAACTTGGCAGGGAATTTACCTGTGGGAACACCGCCAGCGGGGTCACATTCGCGAATTAGTTGTTCACGTCAGCGGCACTTGATCGGAATTTGTACCTCGCTGATTTTAGTTGCTTCCGGCGTCATCGGGGAATTGTAAAAAAAGCGGCGCGGCGGCCCGACTATTTCGTATTCGGGATGTTCTTGAAGCCAATCTTTGAGTTTCTGGAGGTTATTTTCGTAGCTTTCCCAAGTGTAGGCCCCGCGCACGCCGATGCTGACAACCGTCATCGGCGAAGTATCTGTGACTTCTACAGCGGAGTTAACGCTGCTGGGGGCGATATTTGGTGCGGGATAGAGGAACGAAACTTTTGCTTCGGGAACCGCATCGATTTGCCCGGAAGTTTCGGTGTAGCGCGCTTCTACTGGCGTTGTCATCGCAATTTGGTTGTTGCTGATGTGTTGAAATAAGGGATTGAAGGCGATGCCAGTTGCTTGTCGCAAATCGCCCGCGTGGGTGTAGGTGACAGCGCGGTAGTGAGGATATTGCTTAACTTCTATGACTCCAATCTGTGCGGGTTCAGGAAATCCAGTAGGTAATACCATTTGAGATTTAAAAGTTTAGATTTTACGTTGAAGAATGGGGAAAGACTGACTCCGCAAGGGTTTGGAAGTTGCTTGCAGTTGCATTATTTTTGACAACTGGTATAAATAGGCTGAGATTGTTTGCAGACAATCGTTCAGGCGGCACAATTAGTTTAGCAGTTATTTAAGGCGCTGCTAACTGTCCATCGCCTAGAATTAATTTAGAGATTATTAATTAACCTCGTAATAATACGGACGGCACCGAGTAAGCAGAGAAACATTAATCTAGTTGTGCTTGAAAAATTAGCGTTTTTCAGGTGTTTGCTATTTGTGTCGGAAAATATTCCGCTGTTGGGCCGATCGAGCTGTGCGTTCTCAGTTATTGGGACGCTTATGGCGTTCAGTAACGCCTATCAATTATACCGCTTTCAGGGAATGACGTATGAAAAAAATTCTAGTGATTGAGGACGAGCAACTAATTCGCGAGAATATTCTCAAACTCCTCAAAGCTGAAGGTTTCGACGTGACGGGTGCAGAAAATGGAGCACAAGGTTTATATGCGGCGGTGTCAAATGTTCCCGACGTGATTATTTGCGACGTGATGATGCCAGAACTTGACGGGTATGGGGTGCTGGTGGCCTTGCGATCTAATCCTGTTACTGCTACAGTACCTTTTGTTTTTCTCACCGGTAAAGCCGAGCGCTCTGAAATGCGGCAAGGTATGGAATTGGGAGCAGATGATTACCTGACTAAACCCTTTAGTAAAGCTGAACTTGTGGGCGCGATATCGAGCCGCTTGAAAAAACAAGAAGCTGTCGCCGAACAGTACAATACTTGGCGAGGGCAAGGCAGCGAATTTATCCAAAATACTGCCGACAAATTAGAGCCGATAAAAACCCGTTTGTGCAACGCACTGAAACGAGAAGAATTCCAAGTTTACTATCAGCCGCAAGTCAATGTCCAGACAGGTAAAATTATAAGTGCAGAAGCTTTAGTGCGCTGGCTGCATCCAGAAAAAGGGCTGATTTCGCCCGCAGAATTTATTCCGGCGGCCGAAGAAACTGGCTTCATTGTACCGTTAGGCGAGTGGGTGTTGCAGACAGCTTGCAGACAAATGCAAGTTTGGCAAAATGCTGGTTTTCCGCTCCGAATAGCGGTAAATCTGTCGGCGCGCCAATTTCGCCAACCGGATCTCAGCAGCAGAGTTGCCCAAATTTTAGCAGAAACTGGTTTGGAAGCGAACAGTTTGGAATTAGAGCTGACAGAAAGTTTGATGGTGGAGGATGCCGAAAGTGCGATCGCGACTTTGCAACACTTGAAAAATTTGGGAGTTTGTATATCTCTTGACGATTTCGGAACTGGTTATTCTTCTTTAAGCTATCTGACGCAATACCCATTCGATACTTTAAAAATAGACCGCTGTTTTATCAGCAAGATCACCGACGGTTGCACAAATGCAGCGATTGTAAAAGCTATTATTGAAATGGCCCACAGTCTCTGTCTTGAGGTAATTGCCGAAGGAGTTGAGACGGAAGCAGAAAAAGATTTTCTCTGGCGCTATAAGTGCGATCTGATGCAAGGATATTTGTTCAGTCCTCCTTTGACAGCAGCGGATTTTGAACAGTTGTTGCTCGAAGGCAAATAGAATATCGGTTAAGTCAATATTTGTCCTCTAATTAACTTCATTTGGGGTGGAATATGGTTTTAGAATCCAGCAGTAATGTTGACTCACTCAAATCAAGCACTAAAAAAAATAAGGAGTTTTACATAGCTGTTCAACTAGCTATAGTGATAGTTTTTTTAGCTATATTGTCCAAATTTTTTATCATAGTTAACGCTGGAGAACGGGGAGTGCTGATGCAGTTTGGGAAAGTGCAACAACAGGTACTAGGAGAAGGAATTCACGTAATATTCCCCACAGTTTATACTGTAAAAAAGTTGAGCGTTAGGGTGCAAAAACAGGAAAGTTCCGCTGAAGCTTCCTCAAAAGATTTGCAAGATGTTTTCACGGATGTAGCGCTCAACTGGCACATTATCCCAGAAAAAGCCAATGCTATTTTTCAACAAATAGGTGACGAAAAAGAAGTGGTCGCTCGCATTATCGAGCCGGCCGTTCAAGAAGTATTAAAAGCAGTTATGGCAAAATACACTGCTGAAGAAATTATTACTAAACGCGGAGAAGTTAAAGCCGCAGTTGATGATTATTTGACCTTGAGGCTGGTTACATATTACATTGCCGTTGACGATATCTCTTTAGTACACGTTCACTTTTCTGAGCGATTTAGCGAGGCGGTGGAGGCGAAACAAATTGCCGAACAGGAGGCAAAAAGAGGGGAGTTTTTAGCGCTGAAGGCAGTAAAACAAGCCGAGGCTAAGGTGAATTTAGCTAAGGGAGAAGCCGAAGTGCAAAGGTTGCTGCGGGACAATTTGACTCCAGAACTTTTGGAAAGGCAGGCTATAGAAAAATGGGATGGGAAATTGCCACTGATTGTTGGTGATGGGGGTAAAAATTTATTGGACTTGAGGAAATTAGTTGAGAGATAATTATAATCCTGGACGCACGGGGGGCCAGAAACCGGGTGTACGACACAATACACGGGGTTTAGCTTCTTATGTCGGTAAAAAACCCGCTTTCTTGAGTATTGGTGCGTAAGCCCTGAATTATTAATTAGCAGCACTTTGAGTTAATATCTGTTCAAAAGCTTTAGTAATTCCAGTTTGAAAACGCTGTCGGTGCTTCAGTTTTAAAACAGGTTTAATTATTTCCAGACCTACATTAGAACTTAATTGGCTATCTATAATTTTAATCGATCGCAGTGTAGATAGCTGCAATTCTTTTTTTACCATCAATTCAGGAATAGCCGCTGCACCTGTGCCGCTTTCCACCACGGCTTTTACCATTTCACTGCTGTTCAACACTAAAGTTACATTCAATTCCTGGGGATTAATGCCCCAACTTTGCAAAGCTTGTTCCAACATTTGCTGAACTCCAGAACCAGCTTCTCGCATCACCCAATCCGTTTTCGCAATTTCCGCTAAACTCACCTCTGCACGTTCAAACCAAGGGTGAGATTTGCCAACTACAATCAGCAAGCGTTCGCTGCCTACAACTTCTTCCTCCAGAGTGCTCTTAAGCGAAGCTTTGATGTCTCCCGTCACTAAACCCAAATCAAATGTTCCCGTCGCCGTCCCCGCACAAATTTCTTCGGCATTTGCAAGAGTACAATTCACGCAAATACCGGGGTATTGCTGTTTGAACTTGCTAAGTTTATCAGGCAACCAATAATTGCCAATGGTCAGACTGCAACCCAAGTTTAAATCGCCTCGCTGCAAGTCGTTCAACTCCCGCAAACCTCTTTCAGTCAAAGCAACTTGGTCGAGAATTTTCTGAGTTTCAACTTGCAGCAACTTCCCAGCATCTGTGATTTCGATGCGGCGGCCGATGCGGTGAAATAGTTTTACTCCGTATTGCGCCTCTAAGCTTTGGATTGTCGCGCTGACAGCGGGTTGGGTGATGTAAAGTTCCTCGGCTGCGCGGCTGAAGTGCAGGTGTTCCGCGACAGCTAGAAAAACTCGCAGTTGGTCAAGTGTCATTCCGGCCATGCTGAGTACCCTTTTACTAAATACAGTTATTTTTTGAGATTAAAATCTCTGGCGGCTCAGCTTTGACCTGAACTTTTCGATCTGCTCTATTGTAGAGGTTGGAATTACCAAAAAAGCACGGTTGCCAGCCGCTATTTAAAGTTTCCTTTTAACGTCAAGGGTTTGAGCTTGTGGCGACAGATACGTCTGGTATTCCAACAGTTATTTTGCGGCGGCACTGCATCACTTGCATTTATTAATTCGATAAAAAACAACATTTGATTCTACCCCAGAAGAGCCTTAAGGTGATAATTAAGCTTCTCATGCAGGGCCTGATGCTGAAGCAGCAACGACAATTTTAAGCCGATCGCCAAAAGTCGATCGACAAAAAGAGAGAAGATAAATGACTAAGAAAACGCCAAAAAATCAGAGTGCACACGGCTTAAAGCCGGACTGCCTCTCATTCGGGGAGGTTTTAGCTCAATCCTTTGCCGTCATTGCACCTACAACGATACCAGCATCTAATATAGGGTTAATTGTCGCTCTTTCGGGTAACGGGGCATGGCTGAGCTTTCTCATCGGCTTGATAGGCCTAGTATTTGTCAGCATCAATATCAACCAATTCGCCAGCAGATCGGCTTCTGCAGGTTCTCTTTATTCTTATATTGTTAAAGGACTAGGCCCGACTGCCGGCGTAATTTGCGGCTGGAGTTTGGTACTCGCTTATTTATTTACTGCGATGGCCGTTTTGTGTGGTTTTGCCAACTTTACGGGTATTTTCATCGGTCATTTAGGCATCCATCCGTCACCGATTACGCTGTTAGCGATCGGGGCCGGCGTTGCTTGGTATGCAGGTTATAAAGATATCCAACTCTCAGCTATGGCGATGCTGTGGCTGGAGGGAGCATCAGTGGCGGCGATCGCACTTTTAGGAATGATTATCTGGGCGCACAAAGGTTTTGCCCTAGATATGTCGCAATTAACTTTGGAAGGCGTAACTCCGGGGAACATAGCGACGGGACTTGTCTTAGTAATGTTTGGTTTCTCTGGTTTTGAAAGCGCTACATCTCTGGGCGACGAAGCGAAAAAACCCTTAAAAAATATCCCCAGGGCTGTCATTGGCAGCGCTGTCATGGCAGGCTTATTCTTCATTTTGATGACCTATATAGAGGTTTTGGGTTTTAGCGGTACTGGAGTTTCTATTACTAATACTGAAGAACCTCTGAGTTTTCTGGCGCAACAAGTGGGCATGGGTTGGCTGGGAGAGTTAGTGGCTTTCGGCGCTTTATTTAGCTTTTTTGCTTGCGTGCTCGGCAGCATCAACCCAGCGGCAAGAGTGTTTTTTATGATGGCGCGCCACGGTTTGTTTCACTCTTCATTAGGTGTAGCGCATTCGTCTAATAAAACTCCCCACGTTGCAGTAACGATGTGTACATTTCTGACATTTTTGGTGCCGGCTCTGATGTCTATGTTTAACATCAAACTGTTCGATTGTATGGGTTATTTGGGGGCCATTTGCAGCTACGGATTTTTAACGGTATACATCTTGATTTCGATCGCGGCTCCAGTTTACCTGCACAAAATTGGTAAATTGCGCCTGCGGGATGTGGTGTTCTCGGTTGTGGCGCTCGCATTTATGATGATTCCGATTGCGGGCAGTGTGGGCATTCCAGGCAGCACTATGTTCCCAGTTCCCGAAGCTCCTTACAATGCGTTTCCTTACTTGTTCTTGATATATTTGGTTGCTAGTTGCGGATGGTTTGTCTGGCAGCGGCGGCGCTATCCTGGACTTGTTGGTTCGATGGAGCAGGGTATTAACGCAATTCATGCAAAATTCGACGAAGAAAATGCAATTTACGGCGGTGTTCGATTCAAACCAGTCCCCTTTGACAGCGATCGTTTTTGATTAGCAGTTACCAGTTCCCAGTCTGAACGAAGAGTTTTTAGCAACGGGGTTTTTACTGAGCTCTTGCAGCATTGTCAATAAGCATTTCAAAGGCGTTGCTCTGATCGACAGCCCACAATAAAATTTAATTTTTGTGGAACGGGCATCTTGCCAGTTCCGAAGATACGAACCCAGCAAGTACAACGAAATAAAAAATCGGAGGAGACACAGAAATGAACGAATTACTAACAGCAATTTCTACGGGAATGACAGCTTTTACGGCTACGAATCTAGACGATATTCTGATTCTGCTGCTGTTTTTCTCGCAGGTAAATGCAGTATTTCGGCACAGGCATATCGTCTTCGGTCAGTATCTGGGTTTTACTGCACTGGTGTTTGTTAGCCTTCCCAGCTTTTTTGGCCGCTTAATCTTTCCCCCAGATTGGATCGGAATGCTGGGTTTGCTGCCAATTGCGATCGGGCTTAGCCGCTTGTTGAATCCAGAAACTGACGATTCGGAAGCTGAGGCAGAATTAGAGCAATCTGAGAAATCTTTTTTTAGCAGTTTTCTGTCTCCTCAAACTTACAGCGTAGCAGCGGTGACGGTGGCAAATGGGGGCGACAATATCGGGATATATGTGCCGCTTTTTGCTAGCAATACTTTAGAAAGTTTGGCGGTGGTTCTCACTGTATTCTTCGGGATGGTGGGCGTTTGGTGCTACGCTGCTTATCGGTTAATTCAGATGCGGGCGATCGCAGATACTTTGACTCGCTACGGCAATCAATTAGTACCTTTTGTTTTGATCGGATTGGGAATGGCGATTCTGGTTAAAAGCGGCACTCTGGCAAGCCCAACTTTAAGTATAATATCTTTAGTCGGTTGTGCTTTCTGTTTGATAACTATGAGCAGAGGTAACGCCAGGGAAACGGAAGTCTAGAAAAATTGCAGGGACAGCACATGAATTGGATTGCAGCAGCGATTATTGCCGGGATTACATCTTTTGCCGCAACCAATATCGACGATATGGTGCTTTCGATGCTGTTCTTCGCCCAGGTAAATGATACTTTCCGCCCCCGGCATATCTTTGTGGGTAAGTACCTGGGATTTGCAGCACTCATCGCTGCTAGTTTGCCCGGTTTTTTTGGCGGTTTAATTGTGCCGAAAGCTTGGATTGGCTTGCTGGGTTTGGTTCCGATCGCGATCGGCATCAGTCACTTAGTCAAGAGAGAAAATGAGGAAAATGACGTACAAGCGGTATCCGGCGAATTTAACCGTCAATCTAATTCATCTGCTTTGTCAAAATTAGCAAATCTTTTTAATCCCCAAACTTTGAATGTGGCTGCGGTAACAGTGGCAAACGGGGGAGACAACATCGGCATTTATTTGCCGCTGTTTGCTAGCAGCGATTTGCCGAGCTTGGTGGTGATTTTGGCGGTTTTCTTCGTGATGGTAGGTGTTTGGTCTTATGCCGCTTACCTGTTAACTCGCCAAAGGGCGATCGCCCATATTTTGACTCGCTATACCAAGGCTGTTGTCCCTTTTGTCTTGATTGGCTTGGGAATATTCATTCTGATTGAAAGCGGTACTTATCGCCTGCTCCCGGCATTTCAATCTAACTAAGAATTAGCCCCTGTTTCGCTACTTACATCCCTCTATAGGTAGATAGTTTTTCCTAACTTCATAAGTTCTAATTTATCATTTTTACCTTACCAATTGTTTTCTTAAAAGCGTGTCTAAATTACTTGCCATATATCACTAAATATGCTAAGTTAATAATGAACTAATTGACCGAGCTAAAAGCAGCTTCAAACTAATTTAGCCTCGAATTTTTACGAAAGTTCAAGCCATATTGTGAGCTAGCCAGTTGCCAGACTTAGGCAAGAATATACCTGTCATTTCACTAAATCCTGTAGTGGTGAATCCAACTCAGCTAAAAACTTGAGGAGGAATCCTTAAAATATCGCCCGAACACTTCGCCACTACCCCACGCCGCTCGACTTTGACAATAGGTCTAATCCTAAAAAACCAGAATTTTCGATTCTGCTAAATTTGGTTTCTGTGGCCAATCAGTTAAAGAGAGTTCGTTTTTGCCTAAGTCCTAAGATAGCAAGCAAACAGAAAGTTGGAAAAAACCTGACAACCTAGAAAAGGACAAAAATTGTGAAAATCTTCAAATTTCTTTTAGTGCTCTTGGTAATGGTCGCCAATTTAGTATTCGTTCCCCCCTCCTGGGCCGACGCTCCAAAAACGCCGAGATATGCGAGCAATCCCGACTACATAGAGGTGAGTGAAGCTCTGAACACTCTCAAGGCAGCGAAAGACTCACCCGATACCGCCCAGAATTATACCCCTGAGGAACTCAGGAAAAAAATCGCTCAATTGGAGTTTCAAAAATACACTTTAGAAACGGGAAAACCTTGGGGTCAGTGCCGCAACGAAACTGGAAAAACCCTGGCTGTCTACGGCCCGAAACGCAAAAAAGCAGCGGAGTCTTCTTACGAGAATGCCCTTTATTTTCTAGCTGACGGCCAAACAACTGAACATAAATGGGATTGCGATGGCATTTATCTGCCCAGCGATGTCAATGCAACCGATTTAAGGTCAGCAGATCAACCTTCACAACAATTGACTGGCGGTCTAGCTGTTAAGATAGTTGACGGAACTCAAGTTGTAGCGAGAGCTAATCCCGATACGGCGGCTGTAGAATTCAACGTTCCTACTGCTAAAATTTTCCAGCCTGGGGATGCGAATTGGTTTGTTCCTGATGTGACTCAGGCTTATATAGATTCGCAACTTCCCAACGCACCTACTGAGGAAAATGATTAGTTTTGGTGAAGTTGTAATGCGATCGCCTGTGTAAAGCCCGTTGCAACGCCAGAACCCGCCGGGGATCGATCCCCGGCGGATAATCGTCCCAGCGAAAATATATCGCTTTCCCTTCTTAATTTGGCGTTAAAATTAAAAGGTTTATCTATGCTATTAAATTGGAAATCCACGAAAGTAAATACAGAAAAGATTAAGCGACCCAATCCGTCGCGGGTGCGGGATCACTTGGCCAACGAGCGCACTTATTTAGCATGGATGCGGACAGCAATATCGCTGATGGGTTTTGGCGTAGTTATCGTGCGCCTTCGCGCCTTTCATCCCCCTCTGCTGCCAACTCCCGGCAATGGTTGGAAGTTAGGTTTGCTTTTTTCAATAGTGGGTTTGCTGACGGTGCTATTATCAACTAAGCACTACTTCGGCGTCCGCGAGGATATCGATTACGATACTTATGAACCTACCGATCGCTGGGTAATTCTTTTCAGCCTCGCGATCGCCATCCTAGGGGCTGGGGTAATTTATTATATGTTCACCGTTCCTTCTAGCTTAGAAGGTTTGATGGCACCAGAATAAGGGCGCCGGTTTTATATTAATCTTAAAGAGTTCGATCGCGTGCAATTATCGTTCCAACCGATGCAAGTAGATGATGAGAAACCACAGCAGCAAAATCTGTCGCGGGCGATCGATCGATCGGCAAATGAGCGAACCTTCTTAGCATGGATGCGGGCGGCGGTCGCCCTCATGGGTTTTGGCGTCATCATCGTCCGACTTCGCGTCGTGCAAATGCCCGTACAGTACCGCCAGGGGATTGGGTGGAAGTTGGGTTTAATCTTCTCTCTAATAGGTTTGGCGACAGTCTTAATCTCAACTAAGCACTACTTCACCGTTCGCCGCCAAATTGACGAGGATACCTACGAACCGTCAGATTGGTTGATATTCGTCTTCAGTTCCGCTGTCGCCTTATTGGGGATGGGAGTAATTTATTTTATTTTTGCAGCCGCCGTCAGCCCAAGTAGTTCTGTAATACCCGATTGATTGTCAACAGGAGTTAACCATGAACAGTGATACAGTTGCCACGATCGCTTCCATTATCATCTTAGCTGCTGCTATCTGGGCAGCATTCGTAGTGCTGGAGACTGTCGCGAAAATAGTCCCTAAATTGCTCGGCGTGACAGTGGCGATCGGGCTTTTGCTCGTTTACCTGCAATTTTACTGGGGCATCGACACCGCATATCTTTGGCAAACTGTCAAGCAGTTGCCTGAAACTTTCAATTTATCGATCGGCGCCTAAAGTAACACTAGCCAGCATTCTCAACAACCTCTCCCGGATAGATATTTTTGTACTGGAAACAAAGTATATTTAGCCGAACACCCACAAAATACGGTAACTAGATTGACTTACTAGACATAACCGATTTGGGCTGTTAAACTACGGTTAGTCGATCGAGTAATGAGTTATTAACGTGGAAAACGCTAAAAAAGTCAGTGAAGAGTACCAGCTTGCAGGACAACTGACCCAACAGTTGCCACAAGCTAAGGGCTTTAAGGAAGTCTGGTTTAAAAAGCTCAGAGGCGGGTTGTTTCTGGCAATTGGATATTTGCTATCACCGCTGTGTTGGTGGAACGACATATTTTTCAATCTGCCCATTGCCTACGCCTTTGGGTATATCTTTAGTTGGCTTTCCCCAGATTTACTGTTTCCTTGCACAATAGTCGGCTACTGGCTTTCTAATATTGCGGGAATTCTGTTGATGCAGCTAGGAACTTTAGATGTTTTGGCCGACAAACCCAAGGAAAAAAACCTCAAAAAAGAGTTATTGACGGGTTTAGTATCATCAACGGCTTTCACAGTTGTCATTGTGGCATTGATTCATTTTAATGTTCTCGATACTCCCGATTTCTTTGCCGGCAAGCAGTCGGTTAACCTCAGCTCTACTTTACCTATGACGATCGTCACTTCAAGGTAGAAGACAAAATTAAACCCCATAAATCAATCCAGGGTTTTTGATCAGTTACACAGGTACCTTTAAGAAAATCAGGGAGCTTTTACACTACAATTTTTGTAGTCTTGTTTATTTGCATTTACTTACTTTTACCAAGAATATTGTTGCTGAGAACGCGGCAGCTCTAAAGCCTTGAAGAGACAAAGTTTTGGTAAAAAATATTGAAATGCAAGTGAGATTTAGCCTGTGTAGCTGTGTTGCAGGAGCCGCCCAAGTTATCTATTTGTTGGTTGGCAGCGCTTAAATACACAGTTTTTGGGCATAACAGTGAACTACTTATTACTATCCTTTCTCAGCTTTTTCGTGGGCATTATCGTTGGTTTGACCGGAGTTGGCGGAGCCTCGCTCATCACCCCAATGTTAATTTTTGTTTTCCAAATTCCAGCATCAATTGCTATTAGTTCGGATGTCGTAGCTGCCACACTGATGAAAGTTGTTGGCGGCTTCAAACACTGGCAGCAAAAGACCCTCGACTTGCAAATAGTTAAGTGGCTGGCTTTGGGCAGCGTGCCCGGTTCGCTGACTGGCGTGTGGATTTTACACTGCATCAAATCCAGCGGAAGTCACGACTTAGACAGCATATTGCTGCGCTGTCTCGGAGTAGGGATCGCACTAATTGTCGCTTTATCGCTGACCCAATTAGTGCTCAAAACATTTTTCCCTAGTTTTAAATTGCCTTCGCCCGCTAAATGGGACTTAAATACTAATTATGGCCGTATTTGTACTGTGAGTGCGGCAGCAATTTTAGGCTGCATAGTGGGAATCACTAGCGTGTCTTCTGGTGCGATGTTTGCACTGTTGCTGATTGCTTTTTTCCGCCTGGATACTTCTAAATTGGTGGGTACAGATATTTCGCAGGCGGCAATTTTGTTGATGTTTACATCTCTGGGACACCTCAGCCTCGGAACAGTAGACTGGAGTTTAGTTTTGCCAATTTGGTTGGGTTCGGTGCCGGGAGTTTTGGTAGGTGCTAAATTCTGCCAAATTATGCCTCAACGCCCGCTAAAGTTTGTTATTTACGGAATGTTGGCGATGGCGAGTTGGAAGTTGTATCAAGTCTGAAAATTAGGGTAAGGTCAGGAGTATTGCTGTCAACAAATATGCGCTTTCGGTGCAGTCCGGCAGGGGTTTAAACCCCTGCCTCAAAGCTGAAGTCCTCTGAAGAGGACTATTAACTCATTAGTCTTCTTCAGAGGACTTTCGCTTTGAGCCAAGGAATTAATTCCCTGGCGGTCTTTCGGGTTAAGCTGATAGCAATGTCGCTGTAATGACGCTCGCCCCTACTACTATTTAATAATTGCTGACTAATGCTTCGAGTTCCCTGACAGTCGGCAATTCTAAATCTTTGAACAAGACTGTACTGAGGTAGCGTTCGCCGTAAGAAGGCTGCACAAAAACTATCAATTTTCCAGCATTTTCCGGGCGCTTGCCGACTTGAATTGCGGCATACAAAGCGGCGCCTGCAGAAATTCCTGACAACAATCCTTCTTCTCTGGCTAGTCGGCGACTGTAGGCGATCGCATCTTCGTCGCTAACTGCGATCACCTCATCAATTAACTCGGGTTTCAACACTTCCGGGATGAATCCTGCACCAATCCCTTGAATTTTGTGAGCACCAGATTTACCTCCAGAAAGCACGGGGCTGGTGGCGGGTTCAACTGCGATCGTCCTAAAACTCGGTTTCCGCTGTTTAATTACCTCACCAACTCCAGTAATCGTACCGCCGGTGCCAACTCCCGCAACTAAAAAATCTACTTTACCCTCTGTATCTTCCCAAATTTCCTCGGCCGTGGTTTCCCGGTGAATTTTCGGATTAGCGGGGTTGCGAAACTGTTGCAGCATGAAAGCGTCGGGGGTTTCTTCTACAATTTCTTCCGCACGGGCGATCGCGCTTAACATCCCTTCATGTCCCGGAGTTAATTCCAACTGAGCTCCGTAAGCTTTCAGCATCGATCGGCGTTCCGTACTCATCGTATCCGGCATAGTTAAAATCAGACGGTAGCCTTTCGCCGCCGCGATCATTGCCAAAGCAATTCCAGTATTGCCTGAAGTCGGTTCAACTAAAATAGTTTTCCCGGGTTGAATTAACCCCGCCTCTTCTGCAGCCTGAATCATGCTGGCTGCAATCCGATCTTTCACCGAAGCAGCCGGATTCATCCCTTCCAATTTGGCCACAATTTGAGCAACTACTCCTTCGGCTTGGGGAATTTTATTGAGCTGAACTAAAGGAGTTCTGCCAATTATTCCTGTAACATCCTTAGCAATTCTCATGGCTTAATTTCTCTCCATTTAAATGTAGTACATGGGATGTGCTTGTTTGCGAATATCCCGCTGTTCGCACAAATCTTGTAATGTGTATTTGCCCAAAACCGCCAAAGATGCCTGTTGAGCTTCCTGCCAGATTTCTAGCACCGCAGTTTTTTCTATTGTTGCAGATTCCGAAACTTTTTGGGTCTGGCCGCTGCCGTCGCCTTCGAGAGTCGAAAACACCTCTAGCAAAGTAATCTGCCAAGGCTCTTTTGCTAGCAAATAACCGCCTTTAGCGCCCCGCAGACTCTGGACAATACTTGCACGCCGCAGCACGGCAAGAATTTGGTCTAAATAACGTTCCGGTATCTCTTGAGAAGCAGTAATTTCGTTTACTGTTAGGGGCGAATCCTTCGGATGGTGGCTCGCCAGTTCCAAGAGCGCTAACAGGGCGTATTCTACTCTAGAAGATAGTTCCACATTCCCCACTGGCGATCGAGTTTAAATTGTACATTATATAATAGTACACAATTCCGGTAGGCGTACAGGGGTTAGTATATTTTTATTACAAAAACGGTTGGAGGAATCCCGTGAGCAACGTATAGCACTTCCGGATGTTATGAGGTACAGTAGCAGCAATTAGTAAACCAGTTTTTAAGATGTTTCGGATTAATTAA
>NZ_JAUBRM010000146.1:0-10028 GCF_036701905.1 Microcoleus sp. MON2_D5 | reverse complement strand
TATCCTTTCTCTGCGCTGTGCTTATCTCAATGGTCAACTTTCCACTTGATATATGTGCAAAACTGAGATGCACCCATTCGTTTTTGGCACATTGCCACTGCCATTATCACCTCTACTGCACTTTGCTCCGTACTCGATTCCCCAGCCAACGCCCTCTTCCTCTCCGGCTTAGAAGAATTTATGCAAGAACTCGCAGAAGGAGCCTCTTCAGCAGGAGGCGAAGCTATTGATGCCGAAGTCATCGAACTGATTTTCAACTTAATTCGCGGAGCATTTCTTTTGTTAGTAGCAGCCGCTTCTCTTTTCGCCTACAACCAAGCACAACAAGGTAATGACTGGAGACCAATTGTTACCCAAGTTGCCTTAGCCTTTGCCATTGTAATTGCCGTTGACGTAATAACTTTTCTGTTCGTTGGCAATGGCGGAGGTGGAGGAGCTTAGGGAAGAATGGGAAGGGGAAGGGGAAGGGGAAGGGGGGAGATTAGAGGTGTGCAGTAAACAGCAAGCTGTTTAAATTTTCAGGTAGATGGCAGTTACACAATCCCTCATTTCTCTTCAAGTGGGTGAGTATATGTTAGATGTTGAAGCCCTCTAGTTTTTATCGGGTTGTTGCAATGCAAGTTTTCAAACTTCTCCCCCTCTCCCACTCTCCCCCTCTCTCGCTCTTCCCCTCTCCCCCATACCTCAACCTCAAATCTAAACTCGTTTAAATTATGATCAAAGACCCAGATAAAGACTTTATTTCTGTCAACAAAATTCTCGGCAAACAAGCCAGCATCGGCATCATTCCAGCGGAACAGCTAATTCCCTGGATGTTAATCACTGTAATTTCCTACATCCTCACCAACGGCCTATTCAGCTTAGGAATGCCTTGGTTTTTCATCACTACTTTCTGGCTAATTGTAAGCTGGTGGCTCCTGACAGGTAACAAACCTCACCTTTTTGTAGACAGGTTTAGACCTCCGCCGGGGAATGAGTGGTACAACGGTAATCTTTTATACCTTTCTCCCGTTCCCCAACACCGACCTAACCCGATTCGCCACCGAATTAGCGATGCACAAGTCCGAGTCAAACTTAAACCCAAAGTTGCTCCCACTCAACAAGGAGGTAACAGCCGACTTATGCCCTTTCAAAACTACCAAAACCTCCTGTGTTTAGTCACTATCAAAAAGGATGGTCGAGAAGTTTCTGGTTACTTACTGAATGAAGGCAGTCAATACCAAATTGTATTCGGATTCGAGACGGCTGGCTTTCACAACATTCTCTACCGCCATGAAGTAAACAATGCAGCCGCCGCCTTAGAAGAGGGGCTAAAAGACATTCCCCCAGGCGAAAAAATGACCTTTCACACCGGCTGCTACAGCAGCGATTGCGTTCGCCAGCAACAGTTAACTGAATTGGCTGATAACTGTCACCTAAAACCCATTTCTGTACTCGTTCGTAACGAACAGAAACGCATTCAAGAACTCAACTTAGCAGGCACCAGACAAGTGTGGAACCAAACTATTTTCTGCACTTGGACATTCAACGCTCAATCTGGCTCCAAATCCAACGACCCTCTGAGTAAATTCATCAATGGAATTATCAACACAGCCAACAGCATTGCTGCACAATTTACAGGCAACCAGCGCATCTACTCTGAACGCTTTTACAAACAACTGCTGCTCGATGGTTTCGAGCAAGGCTACATCCGGTGGGAACTCTTGCTAAACACCAAAATTGGACTGGAAATTCAACCCATGAATGCCCAAGCATTGTGGGGATGGCTGTGGCAAAAATTCAACAGCGCACCCGTACCACCTATCCCCCAACTTCTCACCTTAAAAGAAACCGCGTCCGACTACAAACTAACCGAAACCATCAACAGTCACAAACACGCCTGCACCATTTTAATTGAAGGTATGAGCGGCCGTTCGAGCTGCCCGGAACACAGAAAAGCTAGCTCACGCATTTTGCTCCCCGGCAGAAACGCAGAATGCGGCGTGCTAACAATGGAAGAGGGCCCCGGCGGCTGGCTCAATACCAGAGAGCAACTGCAATGGCTCTGGAAAATTATGAGCAACAGCTACGTCCGCGATACTGAAGCCGTTGTCGAAATTAGCGCCGCTCCCAACTTTATTATTCAAGACAACTTAGCAAGGCAAGCTAAACAATCTAAAAGTGCCAAAAAACGCGCTTTAGAAAAAGGTCAAGGTCGCGATGTAGGAGCAGAAGTCAAACAGGAAGAATCCTTTGAAGCCCAGAAAAAAATGTACAAAGGTGCAAGAGCAATTCACGCTGCTGTCACCTTCTTAGTCTACCGACCAACGCCGGAGCAACTAACACACGCTTGCCAAATGCTCTCCCACAGCTTCGGCTCTGCCAAGGTATTAAGAGAGCGCAACATTGCTTGGCAACTGTGGCTAGAAACTTTGCCCATTACTGTAAGCTGGCTGTTGCACAGCAGTTCGCTAATTAACGAACGCCGCCTCACCTTAGACACCGAAACTGTCCCCGGTATTTTGCCCTTAACTGCTGTAAGGGACATCGACTCAAAAGGAGTTGAATTCATCACCAAAGGCGGCAAACCCGTGTACGTTGACCTCATGCACAACCAAACCAGCCGCGCTGTCATAACAGGCGAGTCTGGTTCCGGTAAAAGTGTTTTGGGATGGCGATTTGCAGCCGATGCAATAGCCGCTAATATCCCAGTAGTCGGCATGGATATCTCAGCAGGAAGTGGCAGTACCTTTGAGACAGCAGTGAAACTGTTAGGCGACGACGGTGCATACTACGACATCACCTCTGGCAGCTCGAATCTACTCGAAATACCCGATTTGAGGCGTTTTGACAGAGAAGAGCGATCGCGCCGACTAGACCAATGGAAAGAGTTTATCAGAAAAGCGCTGACTATTATCAGCATGGGTAAAGTCCGCGACCCAAAATTAGCGCAGCGAGTCGATGCCATTTTGCTGCTAACTCTGAAAAAATTTCTGGAAGACCCAGACATTATCGAGCGCTACAATACGGCCTTTGAAAAAGGCTGGAAATCGACCGCGTGGCAAGAAATGCCAACCCTCACAAACCTCCTGAAATTCTGCACAAAAGAGCAACTAAACCTACAAAACTTTACCGACTTCGACCGCATTGCCATCAACCAAATTATCACTCAATGCAACGCATTACTAGCCTCACCTTTAGGTAAAGCAATTGGCAGACCGAGTACATTTTCACCCGAACCCGCTGTTAAGTTTTTTGCCCTTAGCGGTCTGGGCAACGAACAAGACCAGTATTTAATGGCTATTAACGCCCACGCTGCTTGCATCCGCAACGCACTTTCTCACCCTAAAAGCCTATTTATCGGAGACGAACTTTCGATTTTGTTTAAAAAAGACGGATTTGCTGAAGTAGTAGGGGAACTCTGTGCAGTGGGTAGAAAAAATGGCATTTCAGTGCTCTTGCTCTCCCAAGATATCGACAGTATTTGCGACTGTAGTGCGGGAACTATGATTATGCAAAACATGGTGTATCGAATTACCGGAAGATTGACATCAAACGGAGCAACTTCTTGGATAAAAAATTTGGGATATCCGGTTGAAATTATTAGCCAAAATGCCACAGAAGCTTTCCTTCCCAGAGCTGCCGACCTGTATTCCAATTGGCTAATTGAAAAAGGAGGTCGTTTCTGGCAAAGCCGATACTATCCAGGCGAAATGATATTAGCAAGTGTGGCTAACAATCAAGCTGAATTGATGGCTCGTGCGCGAGTGATGGCTCAATATCCCAATACGTTAAAAGGGCAATTGCTAGCACTCAAACAATTTGCCTCTGAATATGTACAAGCCGTTAAAGAAGGACGTTCATTAACCAATATTGGCAAGAATGCAGTCACTGATATCAATGGACACAAATCCCCTCAAGACCTTATTGCTAGCTAGACGGAGAAAAACCGATGAAATCACCGAAATTGCTTGTTAAACTTGCCCTCGGCATTCCTGCAATTTGGCTGAGCTTAATACTAAATTCTGTTGAAGCAAAAGCTCAAACCTATGACAGCAATCCGACTGCAACACAGCTTCCCAGTTTAAACAATCCATCGGGCAGCACTTTCAACCGCTCCAGCTTCACAGTTCCCAATCAACAAATAGAAAGCCAAATCCAACAATCAGCTAATAACTTCTTGAGCAATCCGAAAGAAATAGGAGGTATAGAAAACACAATTAGCGACATAACAGGCGAAATTTCCGATACCATCTCCATCATCTCCGACAGCATCTCAGGCATCTGGGACAATTTGTTAAATAAAGTCGAAAAATTTAGCAGTGAAATAGAGTCAACCCTCTCTTCATTCCTAGGAGAATTGAAAGTTCCAGACCTAAAAGAAGCAGTTAAAAGCATAATGGACGGCAACACCTCCGAAAGCGAAGGGACAAAACTATCCGCTGCTTTAGAGAAGAGACCGCAAGATTCTTACAGCCTCAAAGAGAATACCGCAGAACTAGCAGAAAGAGAAAGTGCTGTCAGTGAAGCCAATAAAGCCACTCTCAGTAAAGAAGCTCAACAAAAGCAAGCTCAGATGAAAGAAATTGTCCAGCAGAACGTAGAGCAAACTCATCGCGAGAGCCAAAATTCAATCGAATTGGGTGCTGATTCAGAAGGTCAAGATGTCACACAGAACATTATGAGAAACATATCTCAACAAAGTGCGATCGCAGCTAAGCAAGCAGCCTTATCAGCAGAAAATCAAAGTGCCTTAGTCATGCAGGGCCAGCAAGCTCAAATCGATCGCAGTTTTGCCAACATTCTCAACGCTCAACAAGCTGAAGAACTCAACGAAATTAACACAGCCCAGAGACGGCAGGATGCTGCGGCTGCTACCGCTTCTTCTACTCAAGCCGGACTGTTTCAAATGCCGGGAGGCATCACCCTGGGGGCAAGCGAAGACTGAAATCACAACAAGGAGACACCGCGATGCTGACACAACTAATCGCCCAAACTAGCACAGCAGGACAAGCCCTGGACACTCTCTCTGATGCCATAGAAGTCTCTCAAAAAACCGTCGAATCCTGGAATTTAGTTTGGTTTAACACCTTCAACACTCAAGAATCCTCTCTCTGGATTGCCTTAGTCAAACTAGGACTAATTCTGGCGGGAATATCTGTTACTTACCTCGCTATCACCAGTGGCAAAGAAATCATCGAAAAACAGTCTTGGTCAGAGCTAGTAGCCATGTTTATCTGGCTACTCGTAATTGTAGTATTTCTCAGCAACAACGGTAAAGTCTTAGCTGAAAGCGTCAAATTCATCAAAGCTGTAGGCAGCACTCAAGTTCAAGAAATTATGAAAATTCAAGTCGGAGAAATGACCTTCAGAACTGCCCTGAGCGACGTTAACCTCACCAGTGCTGGCAAAGAAGAAATCGAAAAACTCTACAGCGAATGTCAGGGCAAAGTTGGCTCAGCTTTAGTGGAATGTTGGAACAGCAAAAAACAGCCAGCTCAACAAATCCTTCAGGCAGCCGAACAGCAAAATGGAGGAGCTCTCAAAAGCTTGCAGCGATTTGTCGAAAACTTAGGCAATGTTGCCAATCTTCAGGATATAGGAAATGGCGATTTTGCAGGACAAGTTTTTAGGTCTACTGTCTTGCCCATCATTCGCTTAATTCTTAGATCAGTACAGTGGGCATTTGTCAATATTTTAGAAGCAGCATTGTTGCTAACAGCTCTATTCGGGCCTCTGGCAATGGGCTTGTCGCTGCTGCCACTCCAAGGAAAACCTATCTGGGCTTGGCTAATAGGATTTATGTCGTTATTTGGAGTGCAATTGGGGTACAACATCGTCGTTGGATTAGTCGCTGTAGTGATTGTCAAGTCCGATGCAGAGTTAGTTACAGATATCGCCTTTTTATTCTTTTTAGCTGTGTTTTCTCCCGTTCTAGCCGTGTTAATAGCCAAGGGTGGAGGAACTGCTTTGTACAGTGCGATCGCCAATAGCACCAAACAACTTACAGATATTGCCAGTAACGCGATCGGCGTTATTGCTGGAAAACTGATCTAGGGGAAGGAAATTCCGATAGCTTTTTCTTCACCGAACCGAGTTGTTACTCACTACTCAAACCCAGTTTCCCAATCCATTCCCTCCCTATCTCCCTATTCTCTATCCCCCATCTCGCCATCCCCTTCGATAATATGAAATTTCCACAATCACAACCCTTACTCCCTGAATCTAAAAACACTTTAGCCTTGTGCTTTGTTCTACTAACAAGCTTTGTTTTCCTCCTGACAATTACTGTTTTAGTGAATACAGTCAGTTTGAGAGCCTTATCTCAAAGAAAAGTTACCTTTGTCCAGTTAAAAGACGGAACCGCAGCACGAATTGCAGAACAAGATGAACTGTACAGAGAGCCTAAAATTATCCAAAATTTTGTATCCAGTTGGGTAAATTTAACCTGGGCTTGGTCAGGCAAAATTCCCGGCACAAATGACCCAGACCCCGGCATTAAAGTTAAAGGTTCCCAAGTTCCTAAAACTGCTTGGATGGGTTCATTGATGATGGAATCAGAGTTTGGTAAAGCTTCCCTGGTCGAACTTGCCAAACTCGTTCCCAACACCATCTATTCAGGAAAAATCCGCTCTGGAGTCTATATCTCTCACATCTCAGAACCGAGAGAAATAAAAAGAGGTGTTTGGGAAATAGATGTAATTGCTACTCGCGTAGTGCTAGAGCAAGGCATTGGAGAAAGCCGAGAACAGTTTAATCGAACTTTCACCGTCAAAGCCGTAGAAATTCCCAAATCCCCTCTCAAAGAAAACGCTAATGAATTAGAGAAGACTATTCACTCTTTGAGAGCAGCCGGATTAGAAATTTCCCGAATTGTCGAATTCAAACCATAGAAGAAGAAAGAGACATGGAAAGGGGACGCACCGGCAAGTGGGTAAATTTAAAAACCTACCGTAACCACTAAATAATTTAAACATTTAGTATGTTTCATCCCTTTGCTTGAAGTCTTCTCTCTTTGCTTTTTTATATACAGTTAAACACAACACATTCAACTCTAAAGCCATGACTAACAAAAGAAATGGATTAACCGAAAATCCAATTAATACCACTCCTGATAATAGTACCACTACAGCCAATATGAATCATACAACTGCATCAAGTGAATATACCCATAATAATGATGACGATAACATCAATTCCCCTATTTCCCCTTCTCCAAACCCTTCCCCTTCTGACGATGATATTGATGAAAACTTCATTGCTAATTTCGACCCCAATGCACCCCTAACACTTGAAACTCAATATCAACTCGCTCAAGATGAGGAAAGACCACTGCCCCCGCCTGTTTCCGAAAGAGGCGTTCCTAGAGCAGTGACAATGCTGCTGTTGACTGGTGGAATACTATTGCTAGGACTGCTGATTTGGCAATTTATCAAGCCTAAATCACCTCGCGAACCTATCGCACAATCAACACCAAAAGAAAGCTCTTCTGGCACCATTAAAGATGAAAAACCGGAGTTGCTGGCTAAATTAGCTTACCAAGACCAACAAAAACTGTTAGCCGAAAAACCGCAAAAAACCGCAAAACCCAAAACAGAACCGTCGCCCAAACCGTCAAGAGCCCCACGAAATCCGCGAACTCCGCGTCTAGTCGCTACCCGGAGCGCTGCACCGCCACCTACTCCTCTACGCGAACCCCTACCCGCACCCAGAACAGTAGTGCGGACGGTAACAGTACCCGCACCCATACCGCAAAGAACACTCGCGCCCCCACCAGCCCCCATACCCAAACCGTTAATACCCCCACCTTTAATTCCAACTCCAACAGAAGAAAAAATCGACCCGTTTGAGCGGTGGAACCAACTCGCCCAACTCGGACAAATTAGGGGAAATTTTGACCCTAACCGAATAGCGAATGCCGTGAGTGCAACACCAAGCACTCCAGCGACAACAAGTGCTACCGCCGCCGCTCTGACAAAGCCAGCTCCAACAACTGAATTCCTAACAGTCAATATCGGCAACCAAAAGTCGCAACCCTCATACGTTTCTTTCGAGCAAATCCCAGAAAAACTATATAGCCACCCAAATAACGCCAGCGGGGAAACGCTACACCCGGAGTTTCCTTATGGAGAGGACAGCCTCGAAACCACCGACAACTCCCAAAACCCCACTAACCAATTAACTCCGGCTTCCTTTTCCCCCCAAACAAGTTCCGATTCTACTGATAACTCAATCGAGACTGCGACTCGACTGAGCGCGAGCCGAACGTCCTTGCCCGCCGATACAGAATTTCAAACCCTTTCCCCTGAAGCTGCTCCAGAGGCTTCTGCCTTAACAAACTCCCCAACCCTAGAACAAGTAAACTCCCCAGGGGCAAAAGGCATTCTCAACCGCACGCCCCAAAGTTCTTCAACCTCCCAAACAGCTCAGGTTCCCCTTGGAACCAAAGCCAACGGCATAGTTTCGGTTCCCCTGTTGTGGGATGAAGGCTCAGGCAAACAGCTTTACGACAAATTTGCCGTCACCCTCACAGCCGACGTAACGGCAACTGACGGCTCTATTGCTTTTCCTGCCGGCACAGTTGTCATTGTCAAAGCCAACACCGTCAGCAAAACCAATCGCATGGTACAAGCTACTGCTGTGGCGCTCGTCTACTCTGATAGAAACGGTCAGATTAAACAGCAGCCCATTCCAGAAGGCGCAATTTTGATTGCAGGAGAGGGCGGGCGGCCGCTCATTGCTTCAGGCTACTTCGACCCCGGTTCTGATATTGCCGGACAAGATATCCTCACCGCAGTGCTGTCGGGAGTTGGACGAGTCGGTCAAGTATTCGCAGAGCCTAAAGTCAGGAGCTCTAGCAGTATTAGCGGTAGGTTTGGGAACAGTACAACCACCGTTGAAAGTCGAGACCCCCAAATTTGGTCAGCCGTCCTCGATGGCTTCTTCAGCCCCCTAGCAAAACGGATGGAAAGCCGCTCCGATAGAGCAACTGAAGAACTTTTAAACCGCCCTAATGTAGCTGTGGTTAATAAAGGAACCCCGGTTTCTATTACTGTTAACAGCTTTCTCAACATTTACCGATAACCGAGCCGTCGTGAGCGGGGGAGTGGGGAGTGGGGAGTAGGGAGTGGGGGAGAGACGGAGAGGGAGTGGGGGAGAGAGTGAGTGAGTGGGAGATTAGAGGTGTGCAGTAAACAGCAAGCTGTTTGAATTTTCAGGTAGATTGCAGTTACATAATCCCTCATTTCTATTCAATTAGGTGAGTATATGTTAGATGTTGAAGCTTTCTAGTTTTTATCGGGTTGTTGCAAGTTTTCAAACTTCTCCCCCTCTCCCACTCTCCCCCTCTCCCACTCTCCCCCTCTCCCCCCTCTTCCACTCTCCCCTTCTCCCCCTCTCCCCCTCTCCACTCCCATCATTCCGGTGCAACCAAAATTGAATAGCTTTCTCAATATCTGCCGATAACAATTATGAATGCTACAATGCTTTTCCCAAGAATTAAAACTCTCAGTTTGTCAATCCTTGCAGCAGCGCTCGCTGCTGCGAGCTACCCGAACTGTGCTTTTTCTCAATCAAGAGTAACAGGCTATCAAACTGTGGGTCGAGACATTGCCGTCAATAGTGCGATCGATATTTTAGTCTATCCCGGTCGCGCGAGTGCGATTGATTTCAGCTCAACCGACGAAGCTCTCGCCTACGTTTTAATTGCCGACCCCTCAAAAATAGTTTTCAGTACCGACGCACAGTTGGCAAGCGGCCTTGCCAAAACTGTTTTCTTGCGTCCCATTCAAGCGCTCAATTTTCCGGGAGCTACCACAGCTACCATCACTAACCTTTCAATCAAAACTGTAGATTCAAAAGGGAAACAGCGACTTTACAACTTCAACATCGTTCCTACCAACAAAGAACCAGAACACTTAGGAATTCGCATCGCTCCCGTCACCCCAAGAATGTCGCCGACTGTGAACGTTGTAGGACTTACGCATTGACAAATCTGCCCAAATATGAAGCAAGTGCTAAAATTACGGAATTCCTTTGGCAGGTAAAGT